>JBBITQ010000104.1:0-5298 GCA_037440685.1 Clostridiales bacterium | reverse complement strand
CAGACGAGGTCAGCGATGGGAAGAGAAATTTTTGTCGCCCAGCGGAGGAATTGCGATGGCGGGAGCGAAACAAACGGTGGAGGTGCGCTATGGTTCGGATCAGCAACGCGCTCTGTTATCTGGCGCTCTCCCTGTGGGTCGGGGCGATGGTCTTCTTCACTTTCATCGCCGCGCCCGCGCTGTTCGCCGGCCTCCCCCGCGACCAGGCCGCCCGGGCCGTGGGCGCCATCTTCCCGAAGTACTACCTGATCGGGTATGTCGCCGGCACGGTCATCCTGGTCGCGTCCGTCCTGCGGGCGCGTCGGCCCGCCTACCTCGCGGGCTACACGGTACGCAGGGCGCCCAGCCGTTGGCCTGTGCTGGCGGCGGCGGTCATGCTGGTGCTGACCCTCTACGCCGGCCTGGTGCTCTTGCCCGAGGCGCAGCAACTGCAAGCCCAGATCCCCACGTTCGAGACCGACCAGATGACTCCCGCCCGGGAGGCGTTCCAGCGCATCCACGGGATCACCTGGGCGCTCAACCTCGTGGTCCTGGTGCTTGGCGCCCTGTTGCTCGTGAGCCGCGCTGCCGTCCTCTGACCGCTGTGATGCTTCGCGTTCCGGCTTGACAAACCTCGCTGCGGCGATTAGTCTTGAAGTGGCATGAGAACGAGTATCAATTGCGTGCGACTCGCGGGATCTGGCCCTAGCCGGTTTGGGAGGGGGTATGGAGACCATGGCGTACTCGGCGCTGGTCACATTCCGTGAGGGGTTGGAGGTGGCGCTCATACTGGGGATGGCCGTGGCTTCTCTGCGGCGTGTCGGCCGGCCTTGGTTCGCGGGAGTCGTCTGGGGCGCCGCGGCAGCCGCTGGCTTGACCAGCCTGGCTTTCGGGGCTGCGCTGGTGCTGGCGGCGCGCCGGCTGCCGGGTTCCGCCCTCGGCTGGTTCGAGGGGGCGAGCATGCTCGCCGCCGCTGTCCTGCTGACGTACGTGGTCTTCTGGGTGCGCGGCCAGGCGACGCAGAGGCGCGTGCGGTCAGGGATGGAGGCGGCGGGGCGCTCTTCGCCGGCGGCCCTGGGGCTTCTCGTGTACGCTCTCATAGTGCGTGAGGGGGTCGAGACGGCCCTCTTGCTCTACGCCGGCAGCGCCGTCGGTGCCGCCGCCTCCTACTGGACGGGAACGGTCGCCGGCCTGGGGGCCGCGGCCATCGCCGGTTACCTGGTGGCGCGCGGTTCCAGCCGGCTGGCCATGCCCACCTTCTTCCGCCTCTCCGGGCTGGTTCTCATCCTGTTCGCGGCGGGGCTGGTGAGCAACGGGTTGGCGGAGCTGCACGATCACGGCATCCTGCGCGGCCTGAGCGCCGTTTGGGATACCTCCGGGGTCCTCCCGCACTCCTCGCTGTTCGGCGGGTTCCTGAAGGCGCTGCTGGGGTACGACGACTCGCCGTCTTTGCTCCAGGTGGTGGTATACGGGGGATACGTCCTGGCGGCGCTGGTCGCGTACTTCGCCCCCCTCCGCCGCCGGTACGCGCCGGGCCGGGCGGGGTGAGCGGGGTTTGCTACGGGAGCGCCGGGCGGCCTTGGCGGGAAACCGCGTGCTCGCGAAAGAGCGGCCGCGTGATGGCGGACGCGGCTGCGGGTGATAAGTGCTATAATATGATGAATAAATCCCGCCGTTGCGAGTTCGCGGCCCCTGCGGAGGGCGCAGGGGGTGGAATCCCGTGGGAGTGGACCTCAAGGAAGTCGCGGGCAGCGAGGGTCTCCTCACCTTTGACGACCTCAGCGAGCGCGTGCGCCGGTATCTGCCGGACTCCGACCTGGCGCTCCTGGACAAGGCCTTCCGCTTCAGCCGCCTCGCCCACGAGGGCCAGCGCCGCCGGTCGGGGGAGGAGTTCATCCAGCACCCCCTGGCCGTGGCGTGCATCCTGGCGGAGCTGGAACTGGACGAGGTCACGCTGGCGGCCGCGTTGCTGCACGACGTGGTCGAGGACACCGAGGTGACCCTGGAGCAGATTGAGGCCGAGTTCGGCCCCGAGATCACCGGCCTGGTCGACGGCGTCACCAAGCTGGGCAAGCTGCACTACCGCTCGCGCATGGAGTTCCAGGCCGACAACCTGCGCAAGATGTTCCTCGCCATGGCGCGGGACATCCGCGTGATCCTCATCAAGCTGGCCGACCGGCTCCACAACATGCGCACGCTCGGCTCCCTCCCGGAGGAGAAGCAGCGGGAGATCGCCGAGGAGACCCTGGAGATCTTCGCCCCGCTGGCCCACCGCCTCGGGATTTTTCGTTTTAAGTGGGAGCTGGAGGACCTCGCCTTCCGGTACCTGGAGCCGGAGGCCTACCGGGACCTGGCCCGGCGCATCCCCGGGAAGCGCCGCGAGCGGGAGGAGATGACCCGGTCCCTCATGGACACCCTGCGCGCCCGTCTGGCCGAGGCCGGGATACGCGCCGACATCCAGGGACGGGCCAAGCACCTGTTTAGCATTTACGGGAAGATGCGGAAGGGCAAGGAACTGAACGAGATCTACGACCTCCTGGCCGTACGCGTGATCGTGGACAGCATCCGCGACTGCTACGCCGTGCTGGGCATCGTGCACGCCCTGTGGAAGCCGATCCCGGGGCGGTTCAAGGACTACATCGCCACGCCCAAGTCCAACATGTACCAGTCCCTGCACACGACCGTCGTCGGGCCCCACGGGGAGCCGGTCGAGATCCAGATCCGCACCGTCGAGATGCACCGGACGGCGGAGTACGGCATCGCCGCCCACTGGCGCTACAAGGAGGGCGGGCGCGGCGATAGGGACTTCGACCGCAAGCTCTCCTGGCTCCGGGAGATCCTGGAGTGGCAGAAGGACCTCCGGGACGCCCGCGAGTTCATGGAGTCCCTGAAGATCGACATGTTCACTGACGAGGTGTTCGTCTTCACCCCCAAGGGGGACGTGATCGACCTGCCCGCGGGCGCCACGCCCATCGACTTCGCCTACCGCATCCACAGCGAGGTCGGGCACCGGTGCGTGGGGGCCAAGATCAACGGCCGCATCGCTTCCCTGGACACGCCGCTCAAGAACGGAGACATCGTGGAGATCCTGACCAGCAAGTCCGCCCCCGGCCCCAGCGTCGACTGGCTCAACATCGCCAAGACCTCCAACGCCAAGAACCGCATCCGGCAGTGGTTCAAGCGGGAGAAGCGCGAGGAGAACTTGGTGCGTGGCCGCGACCTGGTGGAGCGGGAGATCCGCAGGAACGGGTGGGAGGCGGACAGCCTCCTCCGCGAAGAGTGGCTAGAGGAGATCCGCAAGCGCCTCAACCTGCCGACCGTGGAGGAGATGTTCGTGTCCGTGGGCTTCGGGGGGATCAGCGCCGCCCAGGTTGTGGGGCGGTTGCGGGACTTCTACCTCAAGGAGCAGGAGAAGCGGGCGGCCCTGGAGCCACCCCGGGCAGAGGCTGCGCGGCCCGGGCCCCCGCGCGCCCGGTCCAAGCGGCCTGGCGGCGAGGGGGTGAGCGTGCGCGGCATCGACAACGTGCTGGTGCGCTTCCCTCGCTGTTGCAGCCCGGTCCCCGGCGATGACATAATCGGGTACGTGAGCCGCGGGCGGGGGGTGGCTGTGCACCGGCGGGATTGCCCGAGCCTGGCGGAGGCGCTCAAGGACGAGTCCCAGCGCGGCCGGCTCATCGACGTGAGCTGGAACGCCGGCGACTCCCGTCTGTACGCGGTGGAGATCTGCGTCCACGCCCTGGACCGGCCGGGCCTGCTCTCCGATGTGGCGCGGGCGGTGGCGGAGAACCACATCAACATCCTCTACTCGCGCACCTGGGCCCGCGATCACCGCCGCGCCACCATCGACCTGGTCCTGGAGGTACGCGACCTGGGCCAGCTCGAAGCGGTGGCCAAGCGCATCGAGAAGGTGCGCGACGTCCTCAGCGTGGAACGGGTCTCCCGTCAGGCGAGATGATCTCCCGGACATGCTCGAGGGGGGTCGGCCGTGCGGGCGGTTGTCCAACGCGTTGGGAGCGGGAGCGTCTCCGCGGACGGCGAGGTGCTGGGACGGATCGGTCCAGGGTTAGTCGTCCTGCTCGGCGTGGGGCAGGGGGACGGGCCGGATGACGCCCGGTACCTGGCCGACAAGATCATCAACCTGCGGATCTTCCCCGACGCGGCGGGGAGGTTTCAGAGGTCGCTCCTGGACGTGGGTGGAGAGCTGCTGGTGGTGTCCCAGTTCACCTTGTACGGCGACTGCCGCCAGGGACGGCGGCCCAGTTTCACCCAGGCGGCGCCCCCGGACGAGGGGGAGCGGCTCTACCGCTTCTTCCTCGACTGCCTGAGGGTCTATCCGATCCGCGTGGCCACGGGCCGGTTCGGCGCCCACATGCTCGTGGAGATCGCCAACGACGGCCCGGTGACCATACTGCTGGACAGCAAGAAGCTCTTCTGAACTCTGAACGGGGAGGCACGCGGGATGGCTCTCGACCTCATCGTCCGGCCCGTGGGGTTTTACAAGGTCAACTGTTACCTCGTCTCCGTCGTTCCCGATGGCGCGGTGGAGGCCGGCGGGAACGACGGTCCCGGCGGCGACGCCGTGGTCATCGACCCCGGTGACGAGGCCGAGGCCATCCTGGATCTGGTCCGGGCGCGCGGGCTCGAAGTGCGCGCGGTGCTCCTCACCCATGGCCACTGGGACCACGTCGGAGCGGTGGCGGACGTCGCGGAGGCCACGGGGGCGCCCGTGTACCTGCACGAGGCGGACCTGGCCCTGCTGGAGGAGTGGTCCCCGCGCCCGGTCCCGGCCGTCCGGTTTCTCCAGGACGGCGGCATGGTGGAGGCGGGCGGCCTGTCGCTCGAGGCGTGGCACACCCCGGGCCACACCCCGGGAGGCCTCTGCTACCGTCTGGGCGGTTGGCTGTTCAGCGGCGACACCCTCTTCGCCGGCTCCGTAGGGCGCACCGACTTTCCGGGCGGCTCGCCGGAGGAGCTGGCCCGGTCCCTGCGGCGGCTCTTGACCCTCCCGGATGGTACCACCGTGTACCCAGGCCATGGCCCGGCGACAACCATCGGCCGGGAGCGGGTGGCGAACCCCTTCCTGTCCGGCCTCTAGGCTCCGCGGATCCGGCTTTGGGTTCCTTGGACTAACCGGCATATTCCCGGCGGTAGACGAGTATGCATTCCTCCGAAAGGAGGGGTGCGGATGCGTAAGGGTGGCCGGTCGGTGTTGTGGGTGGTGGCGGCCCTGGCGGCGGGGGCGCTGGCGGTCGGGGGGTGTTCCAAGCTCCAGACCTCGCTCGACAAAAAGGACACGGTGACGCTGGGCGACCTGGCGGC
>JBBITQ010000103.1:2574-5324 GCA_037440685.1 Clostridiales bacterium | reverse complement strand
AGCAGGAGCACCGACCTCCTAGGCCGGCTGGGAGGGTTCGAGGGGCGGCCTCTGCGCGCGGGTGACGTCATCGCGGCCGGGTGCCCGGCGCGGCCCCTGGCGGGGCTGGCGGGGCGGCGGGTGCGCCCGGGCGCGCTCCCGGCCGCCGTGCCCCGGTGCGGTAACGGCCCAGCCGCCATCGAGGTGCGCGCCGTCGTGGGTCCGCAGGAGGGGTCTTTCACCGCTGAGGCGGTGGCCCTCTTCTTCAGCCGCGAATTCCGCGTGCTCCCGGCCTCGGATCGCATGGGGCTGCGCCTGGAAGGCGTCCCGGTCCCGCCGCGCCCCGAGGCGGGTGAACTGCCCTCCGAGGGCACGCCGGCGGGCGCGGTCCAGGTGCCGCCCGACGGCCGGCCCATCGTGCTCCTGGCGGGCCGCCAGACCATGGGCGGCTACCACAAGATTGCCGTGGTGACCACGCCGGACATACCGGCGCTCGCCCAGGCGCGGCCGGGCGACGCGATCCGCTTCCAGGCCGTCACGCTTGCGGAGGCGCACGCCGCGCTCGCCGGGTGGGTGCGCCTCTTGGAGAGCCCCGATCTCGTGGTGAGCCGCTGAACGGGCCCGGCGGAAGGGCGGGCCTTCAGACCCGGGCGGCGGAGCCGGTGAGGGCGGCGAAGTCGGCCAGGAGGCGGCGCGTCACCGGTCCCGGCCGGCCGGAGCCGATGGTGCGGCCGTCGACCTCGACGATGGGCATGATCTCGGTGATGGTACCGGTGACGAAGGCTTCCTCGGCCTGGAACAGCCGGGCGATCGGCACCTGGGCCAGCTCCACCGCGATGCCGGCCCGTTCCGCCAGTTCCAGCACCGCCTGGCGCGTGACCCCGGAGAGGATGTGCGGCCCTTCGGGGTGTGTGACGAGCCGGCCGTCGAAGACCATGAAGAAGTTGGAGGCCGTGCCCTCGGTGACTATCCCGTCGCGGACGAAGATGCCCTCGTAGCAGCCGGCCTCCAGGGCCTGCTGCTTGGCCAGGACGTTCGCCAGGAGCCCTATGGACTTGACGTGGCACAGGTGCCAGCGCCTGTCCTCGACGGTGATGGCGCGGGCGCCCGCGCTCCGCAGGGCGGGGTCGGGCCCCTTCTCCGGCCGGGCGATGATGAGGGCCGTGGGCTTGGGCTGGGCGGGAAAGGCGTGGGCGCGGGGTGCGGGGCCGCGGGTCACCTGAAGGTAGATGGCGGCATCGGCATCCGCAAGACCGTTGCGCGCGACGGTCTCGGCGCAGGCCTCCGCCAGTTCGGTCCGGCCGAGGGGCAGGGGCAGGCGGATCGCCGCGGCGCTCTTCTCCAGCCTCTCCAGATGCTCGTCCAGGCGGAAGGGGCGGCCGCGGTAGCACCTGATGACCTCGTACACGCCGTCGGCGAAGACGAACCCGCGGTCCTCCACCGGGATCGTCGCTTGCTCATAGGGAACGAATCGACCGTTCAGATAGACGACCTGAGACAACGAAACCCCTCCTGGGACGAGACGTCGCTCCCTTCCTGATTCGCCCGAGAAAGGGGTTTATCCTGCTCGCATCCCGTGCTTCGTTTGATTTATGCTTCTAAATGTGTGATTAAGACCGGGCAGGGATACCTCTGCACGGTGCAAGTAAAGCTATAGCGAGAAGCCATCCCTGATTGCGGCGCCTTGGCAAGGAGGGTCTGAGGTGGGTGGGAAGCGGATTCTCGCGGCGGTGCTAACGTGGTTCGTGGGATGCCTCGCCATCGCCGGGCAGGCCGCGGCCGAGATGGTGGCGGTCGCGCAGGCGAGCTTCCCGCCCAATCCCCTGGGGATCCAGGCGCGGGCAGGCGTTCTCATGGATGCCTATTCGGGCCAGATCCTATACGCTTTCAACGAACACGAGCGGATGCAGCCGGCGAGCCTCGCGAAGATCATGACCTTCGATCTGATATTGGAGGCTGTGGAGAAGGGGGCCATCGGCATGGACACCAAGGTGCCCGTGAGCGAGAAGGCGTGGCGCCTGGCCCTGGACAACAGCCTCTCCAACATGTTCATCGAGGTGGGGGAGCAGGTCAAGGTGAGCGACCTCCTCAAGGGGCTGATGGTCTCCTCGGGAAACGACGCCGCCGTGGCCCTGGCCGAGTACCGGGGTGGTTCCGAGGCGCGGTTCGTGGACATGATGAACGCGCGCGCCGGCGAACTCGGCCTTAAGGAGACCAGGTTTCAGAACAGCCACGGCCTGGCCGCCGATGACCAGTACACCACCGCCTACGACATGGCCCTCCTGGCCCGGCACGTGGTCCTCCAGCATCCGGAGGCCTTCAAGATCACCAGCCTCAAGGAGTTCACCTACCGAAACATCAAGCAGTTCAACTGGAACAAGCTGGTTCTTCGCGACCCGCGTGTCGACGGGCTCAAGACCGGGCACCTCCCGGAGGTGGGCTACCACCTGGTGGCGACGGCGCAGGACCGCGGCATGCGCTTGATCGCCGTGGTGATGGGGACGCAGGGCGAGGCGGCGCGCATGGACGAGGCGCAGAAGCTGCTGGACTATGGGTTTCGCAACTTCGCCACCGTGGAGGTCGACTGGAAGGCGAAGGTTTCCCCTGTCCTGCCGGTCTACAAGGGAAGGCAGCGGGAAGTGGCGCTCACGACCGCTGCCCCGGTGGTCGTCACGGTGCCGCGGGGGGAGGAACGGACCGTGACCGTGGCGGCGTCAACCATTGGACGGGCCGTGGCGCCGGTTCGCAAGGGCGAGAAGGTCGGCCGTCTC
>JBBITQ010000103.1:1448-2506 GCA_037440685.1 Clostridiales bacterium | reverse complement strand
CGCGGGGCGGTTTCTTCCGCGTCGTGTGGGACAGCATCCGTCTCTTCTTTGCCGGGCTCCTCGGGCGCTAGCGCTTAATTGCAACAAAATTCTACTCAATGCAACAAAAACCGCTCGCAAGCCCCCGCGCCATTGCAGGAATAGCGACCCGTGAAGGGTATTTACTTATCATCGGCGGCTGCGCCAAGGTGGCAACGCGGGAGGCGGGAAGGGCAGTGCACCGGCGGCAACGGCTGATTGGCGCTTTCCTGGCGGGCATGCTCGCCTTCTTCATCGCGGCGTCGTGGGCGAGCACCTACTTCGTCGATTGGCTCTGGTTTCAAAACCTGGGCTATGCCTCAGTCTTTTGGCGTACCCTGGGGGCCAAGTGGGCGGTGGGACTCGCGGGTGGCCTCGCCTTCGGCCTCATCATCTTCTCCAACCTCTGGGTGGCGGCGCGGGACGGCGTCTTCCTCCCCCCGAACGTGATCCCGTTCCCCTACTACCGCTGGATCAGGCCCCGGGGCATCCTGGCGGCTGCGGCGCTCGTGGGGCTCTTCTTCGGGGTGATGGCCGGCCTTTCCCTTTCGGGGCAGTGGTTGACCGTCCTCCTTTTCCTCAAGCGCACGTCGTTCGGCGTCGCCGATCCCCTATTCCACAGGGACGTAGGGTTCTTCGTCTTCACGCTCCCCGTCCTGACGTTGGTCTACCAACTGCTCAGCACGGCGCTGGTGCTGTCGCTGCTTTTGGCCGGGGCGTTCTACGGCTTGACCGGCAAGATCTCCGTCAGCGGGCCGCACCTCACCATCCACCCGCGGGCGCGCTCCCACCTGTTCGCGCTGCTCGGGGCCTTCCTCCTGGTTCGGGCGGGCGGGTACGTTCTCGCGATGTACCGGCTCGTCTACTCGCCTCGGGGAGTGGCTTTCGGCGCCAGCTACACCGACGTCTACGCCGAACTCCCCGCCTTGAAAGTGCTGGCGGTCGCTTGCGCCGCGGTGGCCGCCGTGGCGCTGGCCAGCATATCCTCGCGCAATTACCGCCTCCTGGGGGGAGGCATCGCGGCCCTCGTGGCCCTCTCC
>JBBITQ010000103.1:0-1382 GCA_037440685.1 Clostridiales bacterium | reverse complement strand
GAGATCGCCAAGGAGACGCCGTACATCCAGCACAACATCCGGTACACGCGTGCCGCCTACAACCTCGACCGCATCGAGGAGAGGGAGTTCCCGGCGGCCGACAACCTCACGGTGGCTGACCTGGTCGCGCAACGGGGGACGATCGACAACATCCGGCTGTGGGACTGGCGCATTCTGGAGTCGGCCTACCAGCAGTTGCAGGGGATCCGGCGTTACTACGTCTTCAACGACGTGGACGTCGACCGCTACGAACTCGACGGGCGGCAGCGGCAGGTCGTCGTAGCCGCCCGCGAGATCGACTACCGGCAACTCCCAGAGCGGACCTGGATCAACCAGCACCTCAAGTACACCCACGGCTACGGCATCGTGATGAGCCCAGTGGCCGAAGTGACGCGGGAAGGGCTGCCCTCCCTGTGGGTCCGGGATATCCCGCCCACCGCTACGCCGGGGGTGCAGGGCGCGCTGGCTGTGCGGGAGCCGCGGATCTACTTCGGCGAGAGGACCGAGCCCTACGCCATCGTACGCACAGCCGAGGAGGAGTTCGACTATCCCCAGGGAGACAAGAACACCTACACCTCTTATGCCGGGCGGGGCGGCATCCCCATCGGCGGGGTGCTCCCCCGGCTCGCCTTCGCCATGAGCACCGGCGATTACAACGTGCTGTTCAGCCGGGCGATCACGGGTGAAAGCCGGGTTCTCCTCCACCGCGAGGTGGACCGCCGCGCCGATCGCATCGCGCCGTTTCTGCTCTACGACCGGGACCCTTACCTGGTGCTGGCGGACGGGCGGCTGTTCTGGGTCCTTGACGCCTACACCGTTTCGGGGTCCTACCCCTACTCGGAGCCCATCGACATCGCCCCCGGACTGCGCATCAACTACATGCGCAACTCGGTCAAGGTGGTGGTGGACGCCTACCACGGCGACGTGACGTTCTACGTGGCCGATCCGGAGGATCCCCTCGTCAGGGCCTACCAGCGGGTGTTTCCGGAGCTGTTCCGGCCGCTGGACCAGATGCCCGCCCCGATCCGGGTGCACCTCCGCTACCCGGAGGATCTCTTCCGTGTCCAGGCGCTGATGTATGCGAAATACCACATGCAGGATCCGGTGGTGTTCTACAACAAGGAGGACCTGTGGCAGCAGCCCCGGGAGATCGTGGGCACCGTGGGCAGCGAACCGCAGCCGGTCGAACCCTATTACGTCATAATGCAGCTGCCGGGAGAGGATCGCCCGGAGTTCCTGCTCATGATGCCTTACACCCCGTCTACGCGGCAGAACATGATCGCCTGGCTGGCCGCGCGCTCCGACGGGGAGCGCTATGGCAAACTCCTCGTATACAAGTTCTCCAAGCAGAAAGTGGTCTTCGGTCCGGAGCAGGTGGAGGC
>JBBITQ010000102.1:0-5340 GCA_037440685.1 Clostridiales bacterium | reverse complement strand
CTACCTTGAGGGGAGCCTGACCGACACCCACGCCGCCCGCATCAAGCCCGGACAGGAGGTGCGCGTGGAAACGGAGGCGCTACCGGGGGCCTCATTCCGCGGGGCGGTGGAGGCCGTCGCCCCCGCCGCCGACGGCCAGCGCCGGACCTTCCCCGTCCGCATCGGCCTCCTCGACCCCCCGCCCGAGCTCAAGGCCGGCATGTTCGCCCGCGCCACCGTGGCCCTGGAACGGCGCGCAGGCGCCGTCCTGCTACCCGTCGAGGCGCTCCTCGGCCAGGAGGGCTCGGCGCGCTACGTCTACGTGGTCGACGGGGGGGTGGCGCGCCGGCAGGCGGTCGAAACCGGCTTGTCCGACGGCGTCCACGTCGAGGTGCGCCGCGGCCTGCGGCCGGGGGCGCAGGTCGTGGTGTCCGGCCAGCACTACCTCCGTGACGGGGCACCCGTCCGCATCGCGGGTGAGGAACGTTGAAGGGCATCCCCCAGTGGGTCGTCGCCCGGCCCGTGGCGACGGTGATGGGCATCCTGATCATCGTCCTCCTGGGCGCGGCGGCATTGGTCTCCCTGTCGGTGGAGCTCCTGCCCCGGATGCGGTTCCCCATCGCCGTCGCCTTCGTACGCTACGACGGGGCCAGCCCCCAGGAGATGGAGGACCTCGTCGTCCGCCCCCTCGAGGAGGCGCTGGCAACGGTGAACAACGTCAAGAACATCCGGTCGGAGAGCCGGGCGGACATCGCCCTCATCATAGTGGAATTCAACTGGGGCACGGACATCGACCTCGCCACCCTGCAGATGCGCGAGCGCATCGACCGCGTGAAACGCTTCCTGCCCGCGGGCGCCGAGCAGCCGACGGTGATGAAGTTCGATCCCCAGGCCTTCCCCGTCGTCACTCTAGCGGTGTCGGGGCCGGGCGGCGCCACCGACACCATGCGCATGGCAGAGGACGTGATTAAGCCCCGTCTGGAGCGCCTTGACGGGGTGGCCTCCGTCTCCGTCACCGGCGGGCAGAAGCGGGAGATCCGGGTCGAGGTGGACCCGGAGCGCCTGCAGCTCCACGGGCTGTCGCTGGAGGCCGTGGTCAACGCCCTGCGCGCCCGGAACATCAACGTGGCGGCCGGCACCATCGCCACTGGCCGCTCGGACCTGGTGCTCCGCGCCACCGGCGCGTTCCGGAACGTGGAGGAGATCCGCAATCTGGCCCTCCCTACGCCGGTGGGGATCGTCCCCCTGCGCGACCTGGCGAGCGTCGCGGACACCTTCGCCGATCCCTCGACTTACACGCGCCTGAGCGGCTCCCCCAGCGTCGGCCTCGCCGTGTTGAAGCAGACGGAAGCCAACACGGTGGCCGTCTCCCGGCGCGTGAGGGAGGAGATCCGGCTCCTGGAGGCCGGATTGCCCCCGGGCACCCGCATCGCCGTCGTGATGGACCAGGCGGACTTCATCCGGGAATCCATCCGCAACGTGGCCTCCCACGCCGTAGAAGGCGGCCTTCTGGCCGTGGCCGTCATCTTCCTCTTCCTGCGGCACTTCCCGAGCACCCTGGTCGTCGCCTCGGCCATCCCCATCTCCCTGCTAGGCGCCTTCGCCCTCATGTACTTCTCCGGCCTCACCCTGAACATGGTGAGCCTCGGTGGGCTGGCCCTGGGGATAGGCCGCCTCGTGGACGACGCCATCGTGGTATTGGAGAACATCGCCCGCCACCAGGAGGAAGGGGCGTCGGCCACCGAGGCGGCGGTGGAGGGGAGCGCCGAGATCCTGAGCGCCATCACCGGCGTCACCCTGACCACCGTGGCCGTCTTCGTCCCCATCGTCTTCATCAAGGGCCTGGCCGGGGAGATCTTCCGCGAGATGGCCCTGTCCGTCACCTTCGCCCTGCTGGCTTCCCTGGTCGTGGCCATGACGGTCATCCCCCTCTTCGCCTCCCGCCTGCTGCGGACGCGGCTCCAGGCGCCGCCCGGCGCCGCCCGCGGGGCAAGGCCCGGGCTCTACGCCCGCGTGGAGTCCTTCTACGCCCGCGCCATCCTCTGGGCGCTCCGCCATCGCGCCCTCGTGGTGGGGACCGCCCTGGGCCTCCTCGTCCTGAGCCTGGCCGCCCTGCCCTTTATGGGCGCGGAGTTCATGCCGCCCATGGACCGGGGCGAGATCACGGTTTCGGTACAACTCCCCCGCGGCAGCCAGCTCGCCGCCACCGATCGCGTCGTGACGGCGGTGGAGCGCACCGCCCTCGCCCTGCCCGAGGTGCAGCACGTCTTCAGCGTGGTCGGGGGCACCACCCGGAGCTTCGCCGCCAACGCCGATTCCCGCGACACCGCCCAGGTGGATATCAAGCTCGTGCCGACCCGTGCGCGCCAGCGCAGCCAGGGGGAGGTCATCGAGGACCTGCGCCGGCGGCTCTCCGCCATTCCCGGCGCGCGGATCACCGTCCAGCCCAGCGGCGGGATGACGGGCCAGAGCGGGGGACCGCCCATCTCCATCAGCGTCAAGGGGGACGACTTCCAGGTTGTGCAGGCCCTGGCCGAGGAGATCGCCCGCCGGGTGCGGGCCGTCCCCGGCACCCGCGAGGTGCAGACCAGCACGGGCGAGGGGCTCCCCGAGCTGCGCCTGGTCGTGGACGACGAGAAAGCGGCCCACCTGGGCCTGAGCGTGGCCCAGGTGGGCCAGGCCCTGCGCGCCGCGGTGGCGGGGGAGGTGGCCACGCGCTACCGCGTGGGCGGCGACGAGGTGGACGTCCGCGTCCGCCTGCGGTCGGCGACGGTCAAGCGGCCAGCGGACCTGGAATCGATCCCGGTGATGACGCCCAGCGGGTCGACGGTACCCCTGTCGGAGGTCGCCCGCTGGGAGCCGGGACAGGGTCCCATCGCCATCACCCGCGACGGCCAGGTGCGCACCGTGGAGGTCACGGGGGAACTGGCGGACCGGCCCCTGGCGGCGGTCATGCGCGACGTGCGCGCCGCGCTGGACCGCCTCACCCTGCCCCCCGGCTATACCATCGCCTACGGGGGCGAGCAGCAGCAGATGGAGGATTCCTTCCGCGCCCTCTTCAGCGCGTTCCTCATGGCCCTCCTGCTCGTCTACATGATCCTGGCGGCCGAGTTCGAATCCCTGATCCACCCCTTCACCATCATGGTGTCCGTCCCCTTCGGGCTGATCGGCGCCATCCTGGGCCTCGTCCTCACCGGACACACCCTCAATATCGCTTCCTTCATCGGCGTGATCATGCTGAGCGGGATCGTGGTCAGCAACGCCATCGTCCTCATCGACTACGCCATCATACTCCGGCGCCGGGGGATGGAGCGGGACGAGGCCCTCGCCCGCGCCGGGGCCGTGCGCCTGCGCCCCGTACTCATGACCGCGCTGGCCACCATCCTCGGCCTCATCCCCCTGGCGCTGGGCATCGGCGAAGGGTCCGAGTTCCAGGCTCCCATGGCGACGGTGGTCCTGTTCGGGCTGGCGGTCAGCACCGCCCTGACGCTCATCCTACTCCCCGTTGTCTACAGCCTCTTCGACGACCTGGGGCGCCGGCTGTCCCGCCGGAGAAGCCGGAAATCCCTGGGAGACGGCTGGAGGATGTACTCTCCGCTGGGCCAGCCATCAGGCCGGTGAGGCGCCGGCTCCTCCAGAAGGTCAAGCCCCTGGATTCAGGGAGCGTCAGGGGGGCCGAACAACTCCTCCAGCATGAAGCGGGTCCGGGGCGCGAGCCGCGCCTCGGGGTAAACGGAAAGGATCAAGTCGAGGGCCTGACCTGCGCTCGTGATGCCCAGGTGGCCGATGAGAAAGCGAATGTCCTCCTCGTCTTCGCGCCGGGCCGCCAGGCATTTCATGGCCAGGAGAAAGCGCGGGGAAGCGACCAATACGCGCAGACCCGGCAGATCGAGGACAGGTATGGCCTCGGGATCGGGACCGGCGAGGAATCCTTTCACCGCGTCATTGAGCCATGCTTCCGGCAATCCGTATTCGCCCGCCACCTCCCGCGCCGCTCGGTAGACCTCTTCCTTGGGGACGAAGACGGCATCCACGTCGCGTGTGGCGCGCCTGGCGTCGTACGCGAGCGCCATGGCGGCACCCTCTAGGACATAGATCTCCCCCTGGATGCCTCTCTTCGCCAGGCGTTCCGCCACGGCGCTCAGACATTGCACGATATCTGCCCGGTCCAAGGCGTGCTCCCTTTCCAAGACGAAAAATATGGCGAATCTGAGTTAACAGCGCTGGAACTCGGTCTCGTCGACGAAGATCCCCCGGCGACGGAACAAGGCGGCGCTCTGTACCAGCGCCATGGCGTGCAGGCTCTTGAAAGCCGTCGGGAACCACCACTGATCGAGGAAGCGCTCCGGCTCCCCGGTCCACCTGGGGACCGGCAGTCCGAAGTGGACCGCCAGGTGCTCCGCCAGGGCGGCCAGGTACGCGTCGAAACGCCGGTCGTGTACCGGCTCCGGTCGCTCCGTGAGAAGGGCGGCCCGCTCCGCTGCGCTGGCCGCATAGAAGTCGTCGAGAAACTCGCGGATGCACAGCCAGGGTTCCTCGCTCGCCCGGATCCGGGCCGCTGTGCTCCTGAGCGTCAAATGACGGTAGGATCGCGCCACGCGGCTCCCCTCCAGGTTTTCCCCTGCCCCTTTCTATCATAGGCGAAACGGCGAGGAGAGGATGGGACAAGCTCCTGCATGGCGATCAAAGGAATAGGTACACCGCCACCCCGGCCAGGGTGAGGGTGAACGCGGCGGCCACACCGGCGGCCAGGGTGGCCACCAGGCGGGGACAGCCGGGCATCTGGCTCCCAGCCGCCACCTCGTCCGCGTGGTGGCGGAACATGACGTACTTCGGGAGCTCGCCATCGTCCAGTTGCCCGGAGCGGAGCGCCCAGGCCAGGGACCAGATGGCCAGCGTGACGCCCACGGCGCTCCAGCCGGCGAAGAAGAGCAGGATGCTCACCGCAACGCCTCCAACCGCAGCCGTGCCAGCCGCTGCGAGTTGAGCACCACAGCTAGGCTGCTGGCCCCCATGGCGGCAGCCGCCATGACGGGATGGAGCAGGCCCAGGGCGGCGGCCGGGATCGCCAGGGCGTTGAAGGCGAAGGCCCACCACAGGTTCTGCCGCGTCACCCCAGCCGCGGCGCGCGCCACCGCCACCGCATGAGCCACCCCGGCGGCGGGCTCGCCCATGACGATCACGTCCGCCGCCGCGAGGGCCGCCGCCGTCGCACCCACCGCTACGCCGGCGTCGGCGGCAGCCAAGGCCAGGGCATCGTTGACCCCGTCTCCCACCATCACCACGGGGCCACACTCCCGCCGCAGCTCCTCCACCGCCGCCGCCTTCTCCTCCGGGAGGAGGCCGGCGCGCACCTCGGCC
>JBBITQ010000101.1:0-5346 GCA_037440685.1 Clostridiales bacterium | reverse complement strand
GCGCCTCATAGCCGAGGATCCTCCCCCCTTTGATGTCCACGACAGGCTGCAGGAAGGTGCGGATGCTGCCGCCGATGATTATGTCCCACAGCTCCTGCTCCGCCTCGTGGGTATCCCCACCACCTGGGCTAGCACGTGGCTATCCCCGTCCGCGATGGCCATGGCCGTCCCGCCTCGGCTCGCATGCTCACTGGCTGTCCCGCCCATCCCCCGCTACTTATGGGATTCGGTGCTTGATTCGACAGGTCCAGGCATATTCCTCCTGATAAAAATATTACGTAAAATTAACAATGCAAGCTATCATCTCTAATTATTCAACTCCTTCCGCTCGCCGGTGACCAGGTAGATGGTCCACTCCCCCAGGTTGGTGGCGTGGTCGGCGATGCGCTCCAGGTACTTGCCCACGAAGAGGAGGTACGTAGCCTGGGTGATGGTGCGCGGGTCCTCCATCATGATCACCAGGAGCTCCCGGAAGATCTGGGAGTAGAGGTGATCCACCTCGTGATCGCGCTCGATCATCTCCATGGCCATCTTGACGTCCTGCTTCACGAAGGCGTTCAGGCTGTCGCGCAGCATGCTGCGCGCGATCTCGGCCATGCGCGGGATGTCGACGAGCGGCTTGATCAGCGGCTGCCCGTCCAGCCGGATGGTGACCTTGGCGATGTCGGTGGCGTTGTCCGCCATCCGCTCCAGCTCGGACGAGATCTTGAGGGCGGTCCCGATGACGCGCAGGTCGCGCGCCATGGGCTGCTGCAGCGCCAGCAACTGGAGGCAGCGCTGTTCGATGTCCAGATTGAGCTGATCTATGACCTCGTCCCCCGCCACCACCTCGCGCGCCAGCTCGACGTCGCGATCCTTGAGGGACTTCACCGCGCGGTAGATGGTATCCTCCACCAGCGCCCCCATGCGCAGGAGGTCTTCCTGCAGCCGCTCCAGGGCGCTGTGAAACGATTCCCTCGTCACGCTGACCCCCCCTAGCCGAAGCGCCCGGTTATGTAATCCTCGGTGCGCCGGTCGCCCGGCGTGGTGAAGATGACCTTGCTCGGCCCGAACTCCACGAGCTCGCCGTTCAGGAAGAAGGCGGTGGCGTCGGAGACGCGGGCCGCCTGCTGCATGTTATGGGTAACGATTACTATAGTATACTTCTCTTTCAGTTCGTGAATCAGGTCCTCCACCCGGGCCGTCGAGGCCGGATCCAGCGCCGAGGTGGGCTCGTCCATCAGGATGACCTCCGGCTCCACCGCAAGCACGCGGGCGATGCACAGCCGCTGCTGCTGGCCGCCCGACAGCTCCAGGGCGGGGCGATCCAGCCGGTCCCGCACCTCATCCCACAGGCCGGCGGCGGAGAGGCTCCTCTCCACGATCTCCGCCAGGCGCCCGCGCTGGCGGACGCCATGGACGCGGGGACCGAAGGCCACGTTGTCGAAGATGGACATGGGAAAGGGATTGGGCCGCTGGAAGACCATGCCCACCTTGCGGCGCAGGGCGGTCACGTCCACTACCGGTCCGTAGATGTCGGTTCCATCCACCTCGACCCGCCCGTCCATGCGGAACCCGGCCACCAGGTCGTTCATGCGGTTCAGGGTGCGGAGGAAGGTGGACTTCCCGCACCCGGAAGGCCCGATGAGGGCGGTCACCGAACGCGCGGGGATGGCGATGGAAACCCCTTTCAAGGCATGGAAACCGCCATAGTACACGTTGAGGCCATGGGTCGAGATCTTCGGGACCGCAAGCCCCTCAACCGCCATGATCATGCGCCTGTGCCTCCTCGCCCGCCCACGCCTCCGGCGCGGCGCCGCGGCGCGCCGGTTCCGGCGGCCACCTGGGGATGACCACGTGAAAGGTGGAACCCTCCCCCGGCGCGCTCTCCGCCCACACCCTGCCGCCGTGGGCCAGGACGATCTGCTTGACGATGGCCAGCCCGAGCCCCGTTCCTCCCGTCTGCCGGCTGCGACCCCGGTCGGCGCGGTAGAAACGCTCAAAGATGAACTTCAACTCCCCGGGCTCCATCCCCTGCCCGGTGTCGGCGACGTCCAGGCGCATGGCCTGGTCCTCCTCCTGCCGCAGGGTAACGGTCACGCGGCCGCCGGCAGGGGTGTACTTGAGCGCGTTGTCGAGCAGGTTGACGAGGACCTGCTCCAGGCGCGCGCCATCGACATAGCAATAGAGCGGCCTGCCGGGCAGTCGGAGCTGCAGGTCGATGGAGCGCGCCGCCGCCCGGGCACGGAAGCCGTCGGTCACCTGTTCCACGATGTGGGCCACGTCCAGGTCCTCCCGCACCAGCGACACCTGCCGCGCCTCAAGCCTGGCCAGGTCCATCAGGTCCTCCACCAGGCGCACGAGCCGGCCGGCCTCGCGGTCTATGAACGACATGAAGGACCGCCGGCGCGTGGCGTCCTCCAGAGCGCCGTCCAGCAGCGTCTCGGCAAAGCCCTTGATGGCCGTGACGGGCGTGCGCAGTTCGTGTGAGACGCTGGCGAGGAAGTCGGAGCGTACCCGCTCCGAACGCACCTGCTCGGTCACGTCGTGGAGGGCCACCACCACGCCGGCGGGCTCTCCGCCGGCCCCCCGGACGCACGCCAGGCTCGCCTCCACCCACCGTTCCCCGCCGTGGACGAGGGTCAGCCGCCTCGTCTCGGGCATCCCGGTGGACAGCACGCGGTCGATGGCTTCGCTCAGGTGGAAGTTCTTCGTGGCCTCGATGTGGGGGCGGCCCACGTCGGCAGGCGAGAGGTCCAGCATGCGGCTGGCGGCCGGGTTGGCCACCTCCAGCCGCCCCCGGGCGTCGATGAGCAGCACGCCGCTCGCCATGTGGGCCAGGACGGCTTCCAACCGGCCGCGCTCGGCAGCCATCTCCCGGACCTGGGTGTCCAGGCGTTCCGCGGTGTCCTGGAGGGCGGCGGTGAGAGCGCCGAGTTCCCCGTCACGCCAGCGCGGCCGCCCTTCCAGCCGCCCGCTGGCCAGTTGCCGCGCCATCGCCACCGCTTCCCGCAGGGGCCGGGAAGCCAACCCGGCACAGAGGAACCCCCCGACGGCTCCCGCCGCCGCGGCGGCTGACAATGCCGCGGCCAACCGGTACCCCTGGCCCGCCCCCAACCCGCCCGGGAGGCCAGCCATCGCCACAACCAGGGCCAGGGCCGCGGCCCCCAAGGCCACCGCCGTGTAGGCGGCCGTCACACGCCAGCGCATGGTGCTCCTGCCTCACCGCCTCCGCCACTCGTCACAATCCTAGGGTAAGGCAAGAGCGGGCTGCGCCCAAGGGCCTTTTTCATTTCCACAGCTTCTCGATGCGCACGCCCTTGAAGTAGTAACGGATGATGCGCTCGTGGTCCCACCCCTGCTGGGCGCGGGCGAGGGCACCGTACTGGGACATGCCGACGCCATGCCCCCACCCCTTGCCCCGCATGACCACCCGGTCGCCTTCAACCCGCAGGCTCTCCAGGAGGGTGGACTTCATCCGGTCGGGTCCGATGGCCACCCGGAAGCCGGGAGCGCTCACCGTCGTCCCATCCAGGGCCAGGCGGGTCGCCCGCCCCGAGGGGCCGCGGTCCGCGATGGAGATGCGCTGGAACGCCGTCAGGCCGGCGCCCAGCTTGCGGGCGGCCGCCAGCACCTCCGCCTTGGTGAAGGCAGCGGTCCAGCTCTGCTGTTCGGGCGCGGCGCAGGGCGGGTCCTTGACCACCTTCAGGTACGGAGTGGGCTCCTCCCGGAAGTCCAGCCCCTCCTCCGCCGTGGCCGTGAGCCCTCCGGAGCAGGAGTGGAAGTAGGCGCGGATGTAGCGGCCGTTGTAGGTGATCACCTTGCCCCGCGTCGCCTGGACCGCGGCGCGCACGGCGTCGTTGATCTTCTCCGGCGCGTAGGCCTGGAACTCCTTCACGTCGGTGCTGGCGTCCGTCCCGTGGCGGGTCTTCCCCCGCTGCATCTTCTGCAGCGTGAAGGTCCGGGCCAGGACCGCCTGGGCCGCCAGGACCTCCCGCGGCCAGTCGGTCTGCACCTCGCCCGCCACGACGCCGGCGATGTACTCCTCCATCTTGATGCGCTCGACCTGGCCGGTCTTGGCGACGTAGAGGCTGATGGTCGGCTCCTCCCGGGGCGTCTCCGCGCGCGGCGCGGGCTTGGTGCGGGGCGCGGCCCGCTCGGGGCTCCTGCCGGCGCGCACGGCGAGGAAGGCGATCACGGCCACGGCGGCCAAGGCCGCGACCACAGCCCACGACAGAGGACGGTTCCTTTGCTCCAATGAAAACACCCCCGGCTGCGCAGTAGTATCCCGCAGCGGGGGTGGATGTATCCGCTCAGGAGACGGTGGCGCCTGGGGACGACCGCTCCGCGGCGGTGATCGTCCGGAAGCCGGCGTAGGCGATCACATACCCCAGGGCCATCGTCAGCCAGAACCCGCCGGCGCCCAGCCGGGCGGCGCTGCCGGCGCCGCCGATGACCAGCACGCCGAGGGCGATGAGGATGTTGCCGCGGGCAAAGCCGGGCGCCGCCTGCCGACGACTAAGCCGGAGGGCCGAGACCAGCGCGGGGATCACCACCCCGAACGTGCCGAAGAGGTTCATGACGATGAGCTGGCCCAGCCACAGGCCCTTGTTCTCCAGCACGCCCTTGCCGGCCCCTCCGTTCAGGGAGACGAGCTCACTGACGTTGACCGGCGCCATGATGATGCCGGCCGCGCCCAATACGGTGAAGAGGACCACCCCGGCGGCACAGGCCCGCGCCACAGCGGGGGACGCCACGAGGTAGACGCTCCCCAGGCCGAGGTAGGCCGCCACCATCAGGGCGCCGAAGATGTAATAGATTTTAAAGAACAGCGGGTGGCCGTTCAGCGCCACGGTGAGGATGTAGGCCACCGAGGCGACGAAGGCCTGCACCATGGAGAGGGTCCACAAGAGCTGATGAGCGCGGCGCCGCTCCTGGTACTGCTTGTAGAGCTGGACGGCGAAGACCAGGCTCACGGCCGCTACGACAGCCGGAAACACCAAGACCACGTAATGATAACCTCCCCGCGATGTTTTTTATATATATTTTGCCCCGCAGGGAGCGATATCCTGCACCGACGGCGACGTCACCACCCAAACACGTCCCATGTCCGAACCTTGCTTGCCGAGGTAGACCGGTGACAGGGCCTGTCGAGACCCAGAACGTGCGTCTCTCCCCCCGACGAAGTTCCCAGCGTGCTTCCCCATCCCTTTCCCACCGATCCTGGATGGCCGCCAGGACGTGCTCCTTGGTGCCACCCACGATATGGCGTTTCTGGTCAGAGTCCCGGGTAGTGGTGTAATTTCCGGGCAAGCCCAGGGCCGTCCTGGTCTGGGCGGCGCCGGCCCACGTGCAGTTCGAGGCCAT
>JBBITQ010000100.1:0-5352 GCA_037440685.1 Clostridiales bacterium | reverse complement strand
GACGCGTCTGGCCAGGCGGGAAGGCCCTCGCCACGACAAGCTTGGACAGGTCGGTGGTTTGCGCCGTGAACGCGTTGCCCGCGCCCAGCGTCCCAGGCGTCACAAAGTAATAGTACTCTTGATAGTCAACGATATTAGTATCTTCGTAATAGACATACCCGTAGGTCGTATCCCACCCCCAGGTGCCCGTCACAGACGTCACAGCGGTGATGGTCCCGTTGGCGTCGGTGCTAACCTGCACCGTGGCCACGTGGTTGAACGTGCGGCCATCCCCCAACTGGTGCTTGTACAGGCCGAACGCCTGGTTGTTGAGGCCGATGCCGGGCGTGAACATGACGCGCACCGCGCCGTTCATGTACTGCGTCTTCGTGTCCCTCGGGCCCACAGGGGTCCAGTTCCAGGCGAGAGCCAGTCCGCTCCACGCCAGCACCCCTGTCAGGATCCCCGCCAGGAGCAGTAAACGTCTCACCTTCTTACCTCCCTCCAGGTAGCAAATCGTTTGCCGTGACCCACCCCTGACTGAAAGACTGAACCAGCTACCCCCCTTTCAGGCCATGAGTAGACAAATCGACCTATCTAGTTTTTAGCATTCTGAGACCAGAGTTGTCAACGAACACCTCGGCTGGCGGGACCATGGTCCTATGACCGGCCGGGACGGAGCGCCAGGCCGGGCGCCATCGCGTCACCGGTCCTGGTAATCATACGCAGGCGTCCACTCCCGCAAGCCAGAAGGTGCCGCCGCGTGGCACAGGGCGGAGCAGCGGTTGGGGACGTTGTTGGCGGGATCGCCGTCCGCATTGTCCTGCCGCCCGTCGGCATCGGCGTCGGTCACGTTCCACTCGACCTGAACGATCCCTGCGGCCGCGTTCGGCGCCGCGCCCCGGGAAGGCGAGGAGCCGCTTGGTCCCACGCCAGCAGTTCTGCGGCGTCTGGCAGTCCGCCTGGTGAGCCGGATCCAGGGAAGCCACGTCGAACGTCCAACCCGTGTTGCTGTCATACACGCTTTGCGCCACTGACGACTCCATGGTGCCGTGGGAGGCGTGGCAAGCTTCGCACGGGTTGCCCTGCACCCGGACGTGGTAGCAGTGCAATGATACCCGACCCTGTGCGTCAGCGAAGCACTGGGCAGCGGCAGGATCGGCCACGGCACCCGCGTAACGGGAGAGGTGCTGGCCCTGGGCGTCCAGGACCCCGTTATAGTAGACGTCGTAACTGTGACAACGGAAGCAGACCTCGTTCGCGGCTACACCGCCCCCCCCGATGCGGGTGACGGGTCCCTTCAGCAGGAACGCATTGGCCGAGCCATGGGCGCCATACGGCCGTGACGTGGTGTTGGCATCCGGCTCATCGGCCCCGTGGCAGTCGGTGCAGTAGATCCGGCTGTCGGCGCCAAAGCCGCCGGCGGCGTTGAACGTTTCGGTCCTGATGCCGCCATTGCGGCCCTGGGCCACGACCGGATGATAGGCCGGATTGCTGGGGTTGAACTCCCGGGCCTTGTCGGGTTGCCCGATGTTGGTGCCGCCGTTGGCCCCGTATTCCGACGGCACCACGGGGCCGAAGGCGTTGCCGTTCCAGCTATAGGAGGTGTGGCACTTGAAGCAAACCTCGTACTGGAACCTGGCGGGAAGCGCCAGGGCGAGGGCCGGGGCGGAGCCCGATGGCGCGCCGCGGAAGCCAACCCCGTAGTCCGCCGCCACGCCGCTCACGTTAAGGTTGGGACCCGGCTGCCAGGGGGCCGCGCGCGGAGCTCCCGCATACGGCTGCGCCGCGTGAGCGTCATGGCAGTCGGCGCACTCCGCGTGGCGGTCGCCCGCGGGCAGGTTTTGATAGTCCTCGCGGTCGCTGTGCTTCCCGGCCAGATCCAGCGCCGGGTGCCGCGACGCCTTCAGGAAATCCGCCCGCACGTCAGCGGCGAAACCCGTACCGTTGTGGCAGCCCAGGCAGGCGCCGTCGCCGCTCGCCGTGTCCTCCCCCCGCAGGAGCAAACGCGGACCGTCGGCCGCGTGGCTGGCATGGCAGTCAGTGCATTCCATCCCTGCCGCCCTGTGGCCAGACGAGCGGAATACGGCCTTGTCCCAGCCTCCGCCGGCATTGGTGAACGACCAGACGGGGAACTGGATGGTGTATGGCACGATGACGCCATCCTCGGCCTGCGCGTCCCACGTGAGGGTGGCCCGCGGCGGGTCACCGTCATGACATCTCAAGCAGAACTCCGTCATGGGCCCGGCGGTCGCTCCGGGGACGCCGCTGACGCGGTCCCTCTGCCGCCCGCCGGAGGCAATCCAGTACAGCCTCGTGTTGTCGGGATCGGAGATGGCCGACCGCGCCTGGCCCTCGGCATAGCGGGTGGCGCTGACCGTGTGCGGGCCGTGGCAGCTCGAACACTCCACCTTGCCGCCGGTCTCGCCGAACACGTCGTGCCGGCTCGGCCCCGCCCGGCCCTGCAACCGCGCCGTGGCCTGCTGCGTCGAGCCGTCCTCGCCGCGCAGGAAGCTGGCGGCGACGTTCTCGCCCGTGCCGCCGTACGCGGTGGCACGGGTGTCATGGCAGTTGAGGCAGGCGTCCTCCTCGCCCGGGGCCGTGGAGGTGAACGGCAGGCCCACGGGTCCCGCCACACCGCGCCGCGGCAGGAGCGCGGAACCCGCCGCCGCATGGCTCTCGTGGCAGCCAAGGCATGTCACACGCGAGCCGCTCAGCGGCAGGAGGCGCTCCTTGTAGACGTCGTAATGCACCGCGTCCGGGTTGCGGTGGTCGCCGCCGGTAGCAGCATAATACCCGCCAACGATGCGGTCCGCCTTCCCGTGGCACGTCAGGCAGAACTCCGGGCCGTCCCGCACCTGCACCGGCTCCGGTCCCGTCACTTCTATCTGCCGCAGGAGCCGCGGGTAAACGCTCAGGTCGGGCCGGCGGTCGGCGTGGGGGTTGTGGCACTGGGTGCACTCCAGCTCGCGCCCCGACCGCGCCTGCAGGTGCTTGATGGAGTGAAAACTGTTGACCGTGGCGAGCGGGCCGAACTGTCCCTGCACGTTGAAGCGGCTCCCCGTGCCGTCGTGGCACGTGAGGCAGAGCAGGGTCGGGTCGGGCGCCTTGATCAAGGCCCCGTACGGGAGCGGGTCGCCGATGCCCGAGTAGACCATCTGGGAGACGCTGGCGTGGGAGGAGTGGCAGTAGGTGCAGAACCGGGTGTCTTCGGCATACAGGTGGGGGTAGTGCAACTCGCTGCCCACGACGAAGTCCGCCTGCGCGGCTGAGCCACCGAAGGCCACCGCCGGGCCGTCCCCTGTCGCCCCCGACACCCAGGCCTGCCAGCGATACCCCACCCCGGGAGTCAGACCGTACACCGCCACCTGAACGGTTGCGGAACCGTACGCCTGCACCACAACGGTGGCGCCGGCATGGGTGGCGGTACCGCGGAACTGTTCGCCCAGCGGACGCACTTCCACCTGCGGCGAGAGGGGTTCGGCCGCCGGCTGGCCGGACCGGATGGTGAATTTCAGAATGAGGGGGTTGTCCACACCGCTGCCCGTCACCGCGCCCGCCGGGACCGCTTGCCCCGCGTGGTCGTACTGCCCCAGGTTCTCGGGTGCCAGGGGGACTGCGGCGACGACGCCCGCCAGCGGCCAGATCCAAAACAGGAAGGCGGCCGCACAGGCCCTCCAGGTCTTGGAGGCCTGGCCCACCCACCATGACCCAAGCATGCATCTACCTCCCCCACCGGACACCCCGCGCCGTCCGCGGCGGTCAGCGCCGATGGCGTAGCCGCAAATGGCTACTCCGTGTTTCAAATTACCCAACTTACCCAGCATTGTCAATTTAGGCTGGCAGGAAAGGCCTATCCCCGCGCCTCCGTGCCGTCATTTCTGGTGGCAGTCCTGGCATACGGCCATGTTCGGCAGCCGCTTCAGGACCGTCGATCCCACCCGCCCCGCCAGGGCGGCGTCCCGCGGCGTGTAGCCGGTGGCGTCGACGGCGGCGCCCTCTGTGCCGTTGGCGGCGCCGTTCACGTAAGCCACGCTGATCTTCCCGCTGTAGGTGGTCCCGTGGGCGTTGTGGCAGGTGAGGCACGTCATCACGTTCTGGTTGTACTGGGCGCCCGTGTGCGTCCCCTCCAGGGGAAGGGTGGTCGTCAGCGGCCGGGCGTCCTCGAACGCCAGGCCGGTCTGGTCGTACTCCCAAGACATGATGTCGTACCGCACGTCGGCGTAGCTGGCCGGGCTGATCCCCACCGGGTGCCGGTGCGACCCCGCCACCCCTGCCTGCCCCTTGTACACCCCGCCCGGGCGGGGGTCGTTGAAGTAGACGTGGCAGGAGCCGCAGAAGTCGTTCATCCCGTACACGTGCTCCACCACCGTGCGGGCGTCCGCCTGGTCGGGCGCCGTCCAGCTCACCGCCGTGAAGCCGCGCACCTTCACCTGCCGCCCGTGCATCACCCCGCGCAGCGAGCGGTAGTTCTGCCACAGGTTGTGGGGGTCATGGCAGGAGGTGCACGTGAAGTGGCTGTTCCAGGTCTTCGTGTCGGGCGCCAGGCCGCTCCCCGGCGCCTGGCGCACCTCGAGGCCGGCGTCCACGTTGTGGGCCGAGGAGCTCTCCACCGTCGCCTGGGACCACACGAACTGGCCGAAGGCGCCCGAGGGCGAGGCGACGCGGCTGGCCCAGGTGCTGGAGAGGCGCACATATCCGTTGACCACGTCGTACTTGCTCCCCGTGCCGTTATGGCACGTTACGCACAGGTCGCGGATGGTGGCGCCCTTCAGCAGCTTCTTGTGGTTCGAGGAGTGGAGCCCGTGGCACGCGGTGCAGGAGTTCGTGGTCTCGATGAAGTTGCCGTGCCGGCTGGGCGTCGGCGGGAACGCCGCCGCCACTACGTGGTCGGTGTAGTCGCCCGCGAAGCGCCCGTCCGACACAAGGTAGTAGTATTCCTTGTAGTCTTGGACGTCGCTGTCCGTGAACACCAGCATGTTGGCGAGGACGGGGTCGTCGTCCCGCCAGGCCCCGGCGGGCGCATCGCTCCCCGGCACGATCCTCCCCGCGGCGTCCGTCCGCACCCAGCCCACCACCACCATAGTCCGCTCCTGTTCGTAGGCATGGCGGTAGACGGTGAAGGTGACGCTGGGCGCCGTGGGGAAGGCCACGATCACCTTGCCCGGAAAGCCAAGCACCTTGAGCTCTTCGGGTCCGGCCGCCTGGGCGGCACGGCCGGGGAGCAGGCAGAGCACCCCGGCGGCCACCGCGGCCAGCGCCATCAGCCGTGCCGCCGCCCATCCCCCCGACCGTCGCATGGCGCCACCCCCTCACCTGTCCCTCTGCCACAAGAGCAATCCCAAGCAGTGGTGGCCGGCCTATGACTACCAG
>JBBITQ010000099.1:0-5378 GCA_037440685.1 Clostridiales bacterium | reverse complement strand
GTGCTGGCGGGGCCGGTGCCGCCCAAGCAGGGCGCTGCACGGGGACTGCCGGCGCCGGCGGCGCTGGCTGGGCGGGGCAGGGCGGTGCCCGCCATGGTGGCAGCGGCAGGCGGACTGGGGGCGGCCGCGGCGCTGGCGCTGGTGGCGGCGCTGGGGGCGGGCGAGCGGGCGGGCCGCCACCTGCAGGAAGGTGACTTCCTAGCGGCCGAGGAGTGGCTCGACCGCGCCGCGGCCCTCGACCCGCTGGCTGCCCCCTTCCGCGCCGACCGAGCTCAGGTGGAGCTGGCCCGCCTGGACGCAGGCCTTGACGGCGACCTCGCCCTGGCGGAGGCGCGGGCGCGGGAGGCGGTCGCCCGCGATCCATATAACCCCGCCTATCGCGTTCTCCTGTCCGAGGTGCTCTGGCGGCAGGGCAAACGCGCCGCGGCCCTGGGCGAGATGCGGCGCGCCGCCGAACTGCACCCCTTCTCCGCCCGGCGGTGGGAGGCCCTGGCGCAGATGGCGGCGGCCGCGGGCGACCAGGGGCTGCCGGAACTGGCCCAGTCGGAGTTGCGGCGGCGGGCCCGGGCCGTGCCGGCCATCGTGCCGGCGGAGCTGCGCACTCCGGAGACCACGGTCCAGCTCCAGCAGGCCTTGGCGCGCGTCCGGGCCGCCGCGGCTGCGGGCCAGCGGTGAGCCGGAATCCCCGCCTGACCTGAGAGGCCAGCACCTGCCCCCAACAGTTCTTGTCCCTTCAACCTCCGCATAGTAATAACACCAGGACTAGCACTTCTCTACTATTGCGCGTCACCGTGGGAAAGCCCCGGGCCATGGCCCTGCCGGCTTTCCGAAGGGACGGGGGTTAATGAGGCACTCGCTGCGGTTCGCGTTGGCTACGTCGCTCCTGGCCTTGGCGCTGGCAGCGTCCGGGGAACCGGCCCGGGCGGCGGTGCAGCCCATCGTCTGGGATCTGAAGGCTCTCGTCTGGCAAAAGGACGTCAACAGCAGCAAGCCCGGGCCGGAGAGCGTGGTCACGCTGCTTTTCTCGCCGCCGGCCCCGTCCCGGATCCCCTCTTATCCCTACTGTCAGACGGTGCGGGTCTACAGGCACGAGCGCACAAACGGCAGGAGCTTCGCTCCCATCGGCAGCCTGGCCAGGATCTACAAGGCCAGCGCCGTCGCTCCATGGGAGCTGCGAGGGGGCGCGACCGGCAGTTGCGCCGATCCCACTGTGCCCCAGGGCTGGGTCATCGACCCGTTCTACGGCTACGTGACCTTTACCGATACCAACAACGGCCTCGGCCTCACCGATTACGAGGAGTACTACTACGCGGTCTGGACCAGCGCCGACGGCGTGGGCAACCTGGCCTTCCAGGATTACCTGCAGTCCTACGTGGTGACGGCCGCCTTCCCGCCCACCCAGACCAGGCACGGCAATTTCAGCGAGTACACCAACGCGTGCACGGCCTGCCACGGACTGCACTCCGCCAGGCACAAGAAGCTCCTCAAGGGGCCCACGGTGACCGACCTGTGCGGCACCTGCCACGACGGCACCGGCTCCAAGTACGACGAGGTGCGGGGGCGGGTGCGCCGCGGGGACAGTTGGAGCAACTCGGCCTTCGCGCCGGCCGGCCCCTTCGGCGACCGCTTGAAGGACTACTCCGGTATGCGCATCACCTCCGTCCACAACGTGATGCGCGCCAGGGACGTGGCGCGGGAGGGGGGCCCGGACAACGCCATCTCCGCTTCGGCGCGGATATGGCAGGCGCCGGGCAGCGGGTATCTCACCGGCCGCGATGCGGTGCAGCGGGACTACAACGGCAGCGGGGTCCCGCAGGACTACCTCTTCAAGTACGTCAGCAACGAGTGGGGGAGCTTCCTCGTCTGCTCCAGTTGCCACGAGCCCCACAACCGGGGCAAGAACTACCGCATCCTGCAGCCGGTGATCAACGACCGGGTGCGCATCGTGGTGCGGGGTGTGAGCGAGGTCAACCTGGACGTCACCGACCCCAGCCCTGACCGCGGGGAGTGGGGCAACGGCCGCAGCCTGCGCCGGGCTATGTACACCAAGCACCTGTCGGGCGGCGGCTCGGTCCTCTCGTATTACGATCCCGCGGTGGAGGATCCCGCCTGGCGTCCCGGTGATCCCGACAGCGCCGATCTCAACCACGACGGCAACAGGAGCGAGCCGCGGGCGGCGGCCTACTGCTCCGCCCTCGGGGGACGCCTGGTGATGGACGACCGCACCTCCCCCACGGGGTTCCGGTGCGAGCGGCAGCGGTTCCTGGGCGGCATCGTCACCTTCTGCACGGCGTGCCACCGGGCCTTCATGTGGCCCGACGCCCGGATCGCCCGCGATTCCTACGCCTATTCCGGGGGCGCGGTCTCTGGCATGGACAGGTCGCAGGTCACCAATTCCGGCGCCGGACCGGTGGGGCTGACCGCCAGCAGTCCGGTGGCCGCGCTGGAGGAGGTGCTGGGGCAGCACAAGCACCCGCTCGCGATGCCGGCGGCCGACGCCCTGCGCAACGGGCGGATCATCGACGGCGTGCTGGCGTCCGACGGCGACGTGTGCGCGGCGGGCGAGATGCTGGGCGACGGCGTCACGGCCGACCCGAACTGCGCCCACGCCGTTCAGGGGCGGGTGATCGACCCCGTGGTGCCGCTGGAAGGCCAGCGCGGCGACAGCGTCCTCTCCAGCGAGCCATACCAGGAGAACATCGTGAGCTGCTTGACGTGCCACGTGCCCCATGGTTCGGGGTCGGAGCGCCTGGAGGTGGCATATCAGAATGGCGACCTGAACGACACCGCCAGCGGCAGCCGGGACCCGATAACCGGATACCTGTGGAACCGGGCTGTCTCCCCGTCTCCGGGGCCGATCGACCCAAGGTGGGAGACCGAGCCGCGGTACCTGCCGGTTGACGCGCCCTATTACACCGTCTACGGGTTCAGCTCGGCGCTGGCGCGCTTCAACCCGTTCGCCTCCGCCTGCTTCCGCTGTCATAGCACGGTGCCCGGGACATGAGGAGGCGGGTGCTGGGATGCTTGACAACGCTGAGGCTAGAGACGATTATTTTCAACAGATGCTCCATCTGTGCCAAAAAGGAGGCCTCCTTTTGCATTCTATTTTTTTTCTCCCGACCAAGCATATGTTGAGGCGCTCGCTCGTCCTGTGCGCCGCCACGGCCGTGCTGGCCGCGGCGGGGGGGTGCAGCCGCGGCGACGTGGTGGCGACGGTCAACCGCCAGGCGATCACCGCGCGGGAACTGGACAAACGGGTGTCCTTCTTCGAGCTGGCGTACGGTCACCGGCTGAAGGGCAGCGAGTACCGGACGGCGCGAGGCCAGGTCTTGGACATGATGATCGACGAGGAGATCATCATCCAGGAGGCGCGGCGGCGGCGCCTCTTGCCCACGTCCAAGCAGGTGGACGCGGAACTCAAGCGGGTGGAGGACTACATCCGCAACCGCGTCTTCGGCGGCTCCCAACGCCGCTACGAGGACGGCCTGAAGAAGGCGGGGCTCACGCGCGACGACATCCGCCGGTACGTGGAGCGCCAGTTGATGGGCGACATGCTGTACCGTCAGGTCACGGCCAAGGTCACCGTGACACCGCAGGAAGTCCGCGCCTATTACGACAAGAACAGGGCGCAGTTCCGCGAGCCGGAGCAGGTGCGGCTCCTCGAGATCCGGGTGAACAGCCGGGAGGACGGGGAGAAGGCGCTGCAGGAACTAAAGGCGGGAGCAGACTTCAAGGCCGTGGCGGCCAAGTACTCCACCGACCCCCTGGCGAAGCGCAACGGAGGAGATCACGGCTACGTGACGCGGGACCGGCTGGTCCAGGAGGTGGCCGACGTGGCCTTCAAGATGAAGCCCGGGGAGACGAGCGGGATCTTCCAGAGCCACTACGCCCTGCACATCGTCAGGGTGGAGGACAAGAAACCGGGGAAGGAGTATACCTTTGACGAGGTGAAGGACAACCTTCGCCAGCAGATGCTGCAGAGCAGGCAGCGGCAGGTCTTCGAGGCCTTTGCCGAAGAGCTGAACCGCAAGGCCCGCGTGACGCGCGAGGAGTAAAGGCGGCATAATCAGGCCGCGACAGGAGGTAGGTTCGGGTTGGCGCAAACGACGAGTCCCGGGTTGAATCCCGCCGGAACCCAGGTGGTGAAACAAGAGCGCGGGGTGTCCCTCCCGGTGGCGATAGCCCTCATGGTGGCGCTCCTCTTGCTGCTGGTGGGCGGAGGGGTGGCGCTTGGCTACCGCTATTTCTGGAACGGCTTCTCGGGCCCCAGGGTGTGGGACGCGCAAGTGGCCCAGTGGCAATTGGCCCTAAAGAAGAATCCCAAGGACGTCGAGGGTTGGGCCGAGTTGGGCTACGCCTATCTCCAGAAGGGCGAGCTGGGCGAGGCGGAGAAGGCTTACAGGAAAGCCCTCCAGCTAGATCCGAAGGCGCTGGAGCTCTACTACTTCCTGGGCCAGATCAAGATGCAGCAGCACAAGTACGCCGAGGCGGAGAAGAACTTCAAGAGAGTGGCGGACATCGCGCCGGGCAACCCGCTGCCCCACTTCGCCCTGGCCGAGGCCTACATGCAGCAGCGGAAGTATGACTTGGCCCTGGAGCGCCTGAACTACATCCTCGAGAAGATCGACCCCACGCTGGTGGAGGTCCTGCACCTCCGCGGAGCCGCTCTGGAGGCCAAGAAGCAGCGGGAGCAGGCCATAGCCAGCTACAAGGATGCCCTGCGGTACGACCCGGCCTACCAGCCGGCGCGCGACGCCCTCCACAGGCTGGGGATCAAGGACAGCGATCTCCCGCAGATGCCGGTCGAGGTGGGCAGGCCGGGGCAGATCGTGCGCCTGGAGCCCGTCGCGCCCGCGCCGGGGGCGGGCGGGGCCCAGGGAGGCGGCGCCCAGCAGAATAACGAGACCAAAGCGAGGTGAGTCTCTGGCCCGGCCAGAGGATGCCCGTGAAGAAGATCAAGCTCAGTACCCTCATCAACATCGGTCTGGGGATTACCCTGGTGGTGGTCGTCGCGTTCGGGATCTTCTACCTCAAGAGGCAGGCGCCGCCGGGGCTCGAGAACGTGGTGGCCCCCGTGCAGCGGGTCATCAACCAGCCTCCGCGCAACGTGCGCAACATCTATGGTCCGCCCAGCTCGCCGCTGCGCGCGCCACTGGGCGTGGCGGTGGGGCCGGACAACCGGGTCTACGTGGCTGATAGCGACAACAACCAGGTGCAGGTCTTCGACCGGAACGGCAAGTGGCTGGCCAAGTGGGGGAAGCTGGGCCGCGGTCAGGGCGAGTTCTACTATCCGGTGGGGATCCTGGTGCGCGGTTCGATCGGGGTCGCTTCGGTCGTCATGGTCGGTCCGTACGTGGTCCGGCGGCTCAGCGGCGCGA
>JBBITQ010000098.1:3692-5410 GCA_037440685.1 Clostridiales bacterium | reverse complement strand
CTGGTGATCCCGGGCGGGGAGAGCACGGCCATCGGCAAGCTCATGGACACCTACGGGTTTTTCCCCGCGGTGACCAGGCGCGCCCGGCAGGGCATGGCCATCTTCGGCACGTGCGCGGGGCTCGTGCTCCTGGCGCGGGAAGCCCTGGGGGCGGCGGAACTGGAAGGGAAACCGCAGCCCCTGCTCGGGCTCATGGACATGGTGGTGCGGCGCAATGGCTTCGGGCGGCAGCGGGAGAGCTTCGAGGTCGACCTCGAGATCCCCGAGCTAGGCGAGGAGCCGGTGCGGGCCGTTTTCATCCGCGCGCCGTACGTCGAGAGGACAGGCCCCGGCGTGCAGGTGATGGCCGCCCTCGACGGGAAACCGGTGCTGGTCCGGCAGAGCCGGTGCCTCGCCGCGGCGTTCCATCCGGAACTCACCGCCGACCTGCGCCTGCACCGTTACTTCATCGAAAGGGTTGTCGCGGCTCATGGACGGTGAGATGGCGGCCGCCGCCGGTAGAGAGGATGGGGCTGCCGGGCCCCGGGAGCTCGTCGCCGCCGTGAGCCGGCGGCTCTACGAGCGGGGCATGGTGAGTTCGGTGGCCGGCAACGTGAGCCTACGCGCCGGCGACCGCGTGTACATCACGCCCACCGGAGCCGCGCTGGGCGATCTGACGGCGGCAGACGTGGTGGTCACCGACCTGGAGGGCCGACCGATCGCGGGCCACGGGCGCCCGTCCTCGGAGCTGGCGATGCACCTCGCCATCCTGCGCGCCGATCCCGGCGTTTGCGCCGTCGTGCACACCCACTCGCCCCTGGCGGTGGCCTTCGCCGTCGTGGGCCAGGGCCTGGAGCCGCTCACCACCGAGGCCGAGATGCTCCTCGGGCAGGTGCCCGTCGTCCCCTACGCGCCGCCGGGGAGCGTGGCCCTCGGCGCGGCGGTGGCCCTGTACGTGCCGCGCTTCCGGGCGGTCCTGCTGGAGCGCCACGGCGTGGTCACGTGGGGGCCGGACCTGCGCGCGGCTTACCATGTCGCGGAATTGGTGGAGGAAGCGGCGCGCGTCCACTTGTTGGTCAAGCTGCTGCGCGGCTGAGGAGGTGGCGGCGGGGATGGTCGCCTCGGTGGCCCTCACGCCGGAGGGCATCCGCCTTCTGGACCAACGGGCCTTGCCGGCGCGGGAGGAATACGTCCTGTGCCGTACCCACCGGGAGCTCGCCCGTGCCATCAGGGACATGGTGGTGCGCGGCGCCCCGGCCATCGGCAGCGCCGCCGCTTACGGCATGGTCCTCGCGGCCCGGGCGCTGGCGCCCGCGAGCCCCGGGTCGGACGCCTTCCTGGACGGGTTGCGCGCCGCGGCTGCCGAGCTCGCCGCCACCCGGCCCACCGCCGTGAACCTGACGTGGGCCCTGGAGCGGATGCTGGCCGCCGCTGACAGGGCCGCGTGGCAGGGTCGGGTGCCGCGCGAGGTCCTGGCCGCCCTGGAGGCCGAGGCGCGGGCGATCCACGAGGAAGACCTGGCCATGAACCGGCGGATAGGCGCTCTCGGCGCGGAGCTGGTGCCGGATGGCGCCAGCGTCCTCACCCACTGCAACGCGGGGGCGCTGGCAACCGGCGGCTTCGGCACGGCCCTGGGGGTGCTGCGGGCCGCCCGGGCGCAGGGCAAGCGCCTCCACGTGTTCGTGGACGAGACCCGGCCCCTCCTGCAGGGGGCGCGGCTGACGGCCTGGGAGCTGATG
>JBBITQ010000098.1:0-3681 GCA_037440685.1 Clostridiales bacterium | reverse complement strand
AAGGCATCCCGGCGACGCTGATCGACGACGGCATGGCGGGGCACTTCATGCGCCTGGGCCGCGTGGACCTGGTGATCGTGGGGGCCGACCGCATCTGCCGGAACGGCGACGTGGTGAACAAGATCGGCACTTACGGGCTCGCCGTGCTGGCGCGGGAGCACGGCATCCCGTTCTACGTGGCCGCCCCGTGGTCCACGGTGGACCTGGCCCTCCCGTCGGGGGACGCGGTGGTCATCGAGGAGCGGGCGGCCGAGGAGGTCCTGGGCTTCGGCCCGGTCCGGTGGGCGCCCGAGGGCGTGGCGGTGGCCAATCCGGCCTTCGACGTGACCCCGGCGCGGTACGTCACCGCCATCATCACCGACCGCGGCTTGGCCCGCCCGCCCTACGACGAGAGCTTGCAGCGGCTGGCCGCGGAGGCGCCGCAAGGAGGTCTGGCATGCTTGACCTGAGACTCGTCCGGCAGGACCCGGAGGCGGTGAAGGCAGGCGTGCGCGCCAAAGGGGGCGACGCCGCACTGGTCGACCGCCTGGTGGAGCTCGACGCGCGCTGGCGCGAGCACCTGCAGGAGGCGGAGCAACTGAAGGCGAGCCGCAACCAGGTGTCCGAGGAGATCGGCCGCCGCAAGCGGGCGGGCGAAGACGCCTCGGTCCTGGTCCGCGAGATGGGCGCGGTGGCGGACCGGATCAGGGCCCTGGACGAGGCGGTGAAGTCCCTCCAGGCGGAGATCGACGGGCTGCTCCTGGCGCTGCCCAACCTGCCGGCTCCCGACGTCCCGCTAGGCGCGGACGAGGCGGACAACGTCGAGGTGCGGCGCTGGGGTACGCCGCGGGACTTCCCATTCCCTCCCCAGGCCCACTGGGACCTGGGGGTGCGGCTCGGGCTCCTGGACTTCGAGCGCGCGGGCAAGATCACCGGATCCCGCTTCACCGTCTTCCGCGGTGAGGGGGCGCGCCTGGTCCGGGCGCTGATCGCCTTCATGCTCGACATCCACACGCGGGAGCGCGGCTACACGGAGATCTACCCGCCTTTTCTCGTCAACAGCGTCAGCATGACGGGCACGGGCCAGTTGCCCAAGTTCGCCGAGGACGCCTTCCGGGTCGCCGGCCGCGACCTGTGGCTGGTGCCCACCGCCGAGGTGCCCGTGACCAACCTCTACCGCGACGAGGTCCTGGACAGCGGGGACCTCCCCATCAAGCACGCCTCGTACACTGCCTGCTTCCGTTCCGAAGCCGGCGCGGCCGGCCGCGACACGCGCGGCCTGATACGGCAACACCAGTTCGACAAGGTGGAGCTGGTCTGGTTCGTGCGCCCCGAGGATTCGGAGCAGGCCCTCACCGAGCTCATGACCGACGCGGAGCTGGTCCTGCAGCGGCTGGGCCTGCCCTACCGGGTCGTCCAGATGTGCACCGGCGACCTCGGCTTCTCCGCCGCCAAGAAATTCGATCTCGAGGTCTGGATGCCGAGCTACGGCCGGTACGTCGAGATCTCGTCCTGCAGCAACTTCACCGACTTCCAGGCGCGCCGCGCCAACATCCGCTTCCGGCGGGAGAAAGGGGCCCGCCCCGAGTTCGTGCACACCCTGAACGGCTCCGGTCTGGCCGTGGGGCGCACCGTGGCCGCCCTCCTGGAGAACTACCAGGAAGCGGACGGCAGCGTGACCGTTCCCGCGGCTCTGCGGCCTTATCTGGGCGGCCTTGCCAGCCTCGGCAGGTAATGGCACCGCGCGGCCGCTTCGCCGCGTGCGCGTCGCGGGCGGCGCGCCGCAGTCGCGCTCGACGCGTTATAATCTCGACGCGTTATAATTACGACGGTGATCGTCCAAAAACGGTTTCCGCTGCGCGGAAGGGTGGCCGAGCGGTTTAAGGCGGCGGTCTTGAAAACCGTTGCGGGTTCGCGCCCGCCGTGGGTTCGAATCCCACCCCTTCCGCCATAAAGGGGTTCCCAAGTTGGATACCAGCCTTTTTGTTGTCTTAGCCAGCGATTGCCAGGGATCGGTCTTTCCGCGCCACCGTTCTGGGCGGCGCAGCCGGCGAGGACGGGGCCGCTACACCGCCGATGGAGGAGACGAGGGCCGCATGGCCTCACCGGGTGGCGAAGAGGATGGCGGCGACGCCGGCGAAGACGAGGAGGATGCGGCCGGGGGAGAGCTGATGGGCCAGGCCGGCCACGCCGATGGCCGTGGCGGTGACGAGGACCAACGGGCCCACCAGGCCCAGGACCCCGTTCACCCGCACCGCCGCCTCCAGGTCGTTCAGGCGGAGCATGAGGAGGGCGCCCGTCAGTTCGGCGGCGGCGGAGAGGCAGCGCACGAGAACCATGCCCTTGACATAGGGGTCCAGTGGCCCTCACCCCTCTCTGTCCGGGCGCTTCCGCAGGGGGCCCTTTGCCAGGAAGCGGTGGTAGGCCTCCACCCATGAGGGGTTCTCCCGGGCGAAGGCCACGAAGTCCCTGATGCGCGCCAGGGTGTCGCGACTGACGTGGTGTTCCATCCCCTCCACGTCCCGGTAGATCGTCGCGGCGTCCTCGCAGCCCAGGAGGCGGAGGAATTCCTCCAGCACGGCGTGCCGCTCCACCAGGTAATGGCCCATCTCGCGGCCCTGCGGGGTCAGGGCCAGCCCCCGGTACTTCTCATAGCGCAACAGGCCCTGGTCGCCCAGCTTCTGCACCATGCGGGTGACGGTGGAGGGTTGGATGCGGAGGCGGGAGGCCAGGTCGATGGCGCGGACGTAACCGTCCCGCTCCACCGCCTCGTATATCTTCTCCAGCAGGTCCTCCAGGGAAACGGAACACCCCCGCATCGCCCGGCCTCCCCCGAGAGCAGGATATGCGCCCGCGCTGCCAGGCAACACCTGGCGAAAAGCCTTCCCGAGGTGTGTCAGGTTCGGGGCGGGCCACATACCCTGTTGCACCGGGGCAACATGTTTGCCCGCCGGGAAAGCGCCGCGGCATGGGGGAGGGACTGGCGAGCCATGCGCGATGCGCCCACGGCGCCTCGGGCGGTGACGGCGACCGGCGGTGCGGCGGAGCTCGCCCGGGCCGAGGTCCCCGGCCTGTCCGCCGCGCGGCCGCGCTCGCGCCTGTGGTGGCTGGGTCCGGCCTTCGTGGCCAGCGTCGCCTACGTGGACCCGGGCAACTTCGCCACCAACATCGCGGCCGGCGCCTCGTTCGGCTACGGGCTCCTCTGGGTGCTCCTCTGGAGCAACGCCATGGCCGTCCTGATCCAATACCTGTCCGCCAAGCTGGGCATCGTCACCGGCCGCACCCTGCCAGAGAACTGCCGCCTGGCCTTCGCGCGGCCGGTCACCGCGGTGCTGTGGCTCGCCGCCGAGGCCGCCGTGGTGGCCACCGACCTGGCCGAGGTACTGGGCGGCGCACTCGGCTTCCGCCTCCTTTTCGGCTGGCCGCTGTGGCTGGGGGCGATCGCCACCGGAGGGGCGGTGTTCGCCATCCTGGCGCTGGAGCGGGCCGGCTTCCGGAGGCTGGAGGCCGCCATCGCCGCCTTCGTGGGGGTGATCGGTCTGGCTTACGCCGCCGAACTCTTCCTGGTGCGCCCCGACTGGACGCAGGTGGCCGCCGGCGTCCTGCGCCCCTCCCTGGACCGCGAGAGCGCGTACGCGGCCGCAGGGATGATCGGCGCACGGTGATGCCGCACGTCGCGTATCTCCACAGCGCGCTGGTGCT
>JBBITQ010000097.1:0-5449 GCA_037440685.1 Clostridiales bacterium | reverse complement strand
ACAGGTCTCCGTGGTGGTCCTGGGATTCGACGGCCAGGAGGGCAACTTGAGGCTGTCCCAGCGGCGCGCCCGGGAGCGCGAGGCGTGGCGGCACCTGGAGAAGGCCCATGCCAGCGGCGAGGTGCTCGAGGCCCCCGTCATCGAGGCGGTGAAGGGCGGTCTCCTGCTCGACGTCGGCGTCCGCGGCTTCATGCCCGCTTCGCAGGTGGAGCGCGGGTACGTGGAGGACCTGAGCGCCTACGTGGGCCAGACACTGCGCGCCCGCGTCATCGAGTTCGACCGCCACGCGCGGCGCGTGATCCTCTCCCGGAAGGCGGTCTTGGAGGAGGAGCGGCAGCGCCAGCGGGAGAAGGTGTGGGCGGAGTTGGAGGAGGGCCAGGTGCGGCGCGGCGTGGTGAAGGGCATCACCGACTTCGGCGCTTTCGTCGACCTGGGCGGGATCGATGGCCTCCTGCACGTCTCGGAGATGGGCTGGGGGCGGGTCAAGCACCCGTCTGACGTGGTCTCCGTGGGCGACGAGATCCAGGTGAAGATCCTTCGCCTGGACAGGGAGAACGAGCGCGTCTCCCTGGGCCTCAAACAGGTCCTGCCCGACCCCTGGCAGGAGGCGGAGCGGAAGTACCCGGTGGGGGCGGAGGTGACCGGCAGGGTGGTCCGCCTCGTCCCCTTCGGGGTCTTCGTGGAACTGGAACCGGGGATCGAGGGGCTGGTCCACGTCTCCCAACTCGCCGACCGGCATGTGGCCGACCCCGAGGAAGTGGTACAGGAGGGGGAGATGGTCCAGGCCCGGGTGCTGCGGGTATCGGCAGCGGAACGCCGCATCAGCCTGAGCCTGCGGCCCCCGCAGCCGGAGGGGGAGCGGCGGCCCAGGCGCGGCCGGGGGCAGGACAGGACCGCTCGTGAGCGGCACGGGGGCGCCCAGCAGGCAGCGCCGGAGCGGGAGCACGGTCCCGCCGCCGTCGGTGCCGAGGGCAACCGCGAGCGCGTCACCATCGGCGACCTGGTGGGCGACGTCCTGAGCGAGACGCGGGAAAGGCTGAACGGCCGCCGCGGCTGAGGGTGCGCCGAGACCGGATAGGACGCGGCCCGGGCCCGCCTGGTCCGGGCCGCTTCGTATGGGGGGGTGGGCCTTGGAGCGGGCTTCGGAACGGGGCGCCGGCGTCCGGGCGCGGCGGCGGGCAGCCGCCGTCGGCCAGCCGATGCCGGGCGGAGGGCTGGTGGAAGAGGTGAGGCGGGGCAGCCTGGGCAAGGCGCTGGGCCTGGAACGCGGAGACCGCATCGTGGCCATCAACGGGCGGCGGCTGGCCGACTACGTGGATTACCGGTTCCACTGCGCCGGGGAGGAGATCGCCGTCCTGGTGCGCAAGGCAGACGGGCGCGAACTGCTCTTCGAGATCGAGAAGGATTACGACGAGGACCTGGGTGTGACCTTCGCCGGGGACCTCTTCGACGGCCTCCGCCGTTGCCACAACGCCTGCGTCTTCTGCTTCCTGCACCAGATGCCGGAAGGCCTCCGTCCCTCCCTGTACGTGCCGGACGACGACTTCCGCCTCTCCTTCCTCCACGGGAACTTCATCACGCTCACGAACCTGCGGGAGGAGGACGTGGAGCGGATCGCCGCCCAGCGCCTGAGCCCGCTATACGTCTCCGTCCACGCCACCAACCCGGAGGTCCGGCAGCGGCTGATGCTCAACCGCCGCGCGGGGCGCATCATGGAACAACTTCGGCGGCTGGCGGCCGCAGGGATCGAGCTGCACACCCAACTCGTCCTGTGCCCGGGGCTCAACGACGGCCCGGAGCTGGACCGCTCCATCGGCGACCTCGCGGCGCTCCACCCGCAGGTGCGCTCCATCGCCGCCGTACCCGTGGGACTGACCCGCTACCGCGCCGGGTTGCCGGCACTGCGTCCGTTCACCCCCGCCGAGGCTGGACGGCTGATCGACCAGGTCGAGGGCTGGCAACGCCGGCTGCGGGAGGAGTTGGGCTCGCGCCTGGTGTTCGCGGCGGACGAGTTCTACGTGCTGGCCGGCCGGCCCGTCCCGCCGGCGGACCACTACGAGGGCTTCCCCCAGTTGGAGAACGGGATCGGACTGCTCCGCACCTTTCAGGACGACTTCCGCCGGGCGCTGGCACGCCGGCGAGCGCGGAGGGGGGCGCGGACCGTCACCGTCGTCACGGGGCGTTCCGCGGCGGCGACGTTGCAGGAGCTGGCCGCGGAGGCGGCCTCGGCCGGCGTGACGGCCCGCGTGCTGCCGGTGGATAACGATTTCTTCGGGCCGCACGTGACGGTCGCCGGCCTGCTCACGGGACGGGACATCGCGCGGACCCTGGAGACCGCCCGGGCGCAGGGGTGGGATCCGGGAGAAGAGGTCTACCTGCCGGGTGCAGCCGTGCGCTCCGGCCACGGGGACTTTCTGGATGGGTGGCGGCCGGAGGACGTGGCCAGGGCCGCCGGCGTGCCGGTGCGCGTCGTCCCGGCGGACGGAGCCAGCTTCGCGCGGCACCTGCTGGGGCTCGCGGTGTGACGGGTAAGGGGGTGTGAGCGTCTGGCCGGCAGGGTGACGGGAGGCATCGTGGCCATCGTGGGCCGCCCGAACGTGGGCAAGTCGACCCTCTTCAACCGGCTGACGGGGCGGCGCCAGGCGATCGTGGAGGACGTGCCCGGCGTGACGCGGGACCGGCTGTACGCGCCCGTGGAGTGGCGCGGCCGGCGCTTCCACCTGGTCGACACAGGCGGACTGGACGTGGAGGCCTGGGCGGGGCTGGAGCCCAGGCCCGGCACGCGGGACGGCGGCGGGGAGGCGCGCCCGGAAGACCTGGCCGCGGCCACGCAGCGGCAGGTGCGGGCGGCCGTGGCCGAGGCGGACGTGATCATCTTCCTGGTCGACGGGAAGGCTGGTCTCCACCCGGGGGAGGAGGAGATCGCCGGCATCCTGCGCCGGTCGCGCAAGCCCGTGATCGTGGCTGTGAACAAGATCGACCGGCTGACGGCGGCGGACCGGGCGTACGAGTTCTACGCGCTGGGGCTGGGAGAACCCATCCCGGTCTCCGCCGAGCACGGGCTCAACACCGGAGACCTGCTCGACCGGGTCCTCGACCTCCTCCCCGCGGAAGGGCAGGAACCCGGCGGGGAGGATGGCAGGGAAGGGGCCAGCGCGGAGGGGGCCATCCGGGTGGCCGTGGTGGGCCGTCCCAACGTGGGCAAGTCGTCGCTCGTGAACCGCCTGCTCGGCGAGGAGCGCGTGACCGTCAGCGACGTGCCGGGCACGACCCGCGACGCCGTGGACGTCCGTTGGGAGGCGGACGGCCACGTCTTCATCCTGGTTGACACCGCGGGGCTCAGGCGCCGCGCGCGCGTCGACACGCCGCTGGAATACTACAGCGTCGTGCGGACCCTTCGGGCCATCGATCGCTCGGACGTGGTGCTCCTGTTGCTGGACCCCGCCCTCCTGGTGACAGAGCAGGACAAGAAGATCGCCGGCTACGCCCACGAGCAGGGAAAGGCCAGCATCATCGTCGTCAACAAGTGGGACCTGGTCGACAAGGACGAGAGGACCGCTGCGGAGGTCACCGCCCGGATCAGGGAAGGCCTGGCGTTCCTCTCCTACGCCCCGGTCATCACCGTCTCGGCGCGCACCGGCCAGCGCTTGCAGCGGCTGCCGGGCCTCATCGCCCAGGTCGCCGCCAACCACGCGGCGCACCTCGACCAGGCGCGCCTGGAGGCCGTGATCGCGGACGCCCAGGCCGTGCACGCGCCTCCCGGGCGCAAGGGGCGGCACCTCCGCATCCACGGCGTGGCGCAGACGGGGACGCGCCCACCCACTTTCGCATTCTTTGTCAACGACCCCGCGTTGGTGCATTATTCATATGAGAGGTACCTCGAGAACCGCCTGCGCGAGGCGTTCGACCTCGCCGGGACGCCGTTGCGCCTGCGCTGGCGCGCCGGGCGGCGCCGCGCGACGGGAGGGGGCCGGGCGCGCGGGGGAGAGGGTGGCAGCGGGTGAGCGCGGTGCTCTTGATCCTCCTGTCCTACGCCCTGGGGGCAGTCCCGGTCGGGCTCCTGCTTGCCCGCGCCGCCCGTGGCGTGGACGTGCGTGCGGTCGGCAGCGGCAACATCGGCACCGCGAACGTGGTCAGGGCGGCAGGCCTGCCCGTGGGACTGGCCGTGCTGGCCTGTGACGTGTTGAAGGGCATGGCGCCGGTCCTCTGCGCGCGGGCCCTCGGCCTGCCCCTCTGGGCCGGGGCGGGCGGGGGGCTGGCAGCGGTCATCGGCCACAACTGGTCGGTCTTCCTGCGCGGCCGCGGCGGCAAAGGGGTGGCCACCAGCTTCGGGGTGATCCTGGCCATGGCCCCAAAGGTGGCGCTCGCCCTGCTGGGTGTCTGGGTAGTCCTGGTGGCGCTTACCCGCTACTCTTCGGTCGGCTCCATCGCGGGGCTGGCGCTCGCGCCCGTGCTGATGCGGTTCACCGGCCAGCCGCCGGAGGCGGTCGCCTTCGCCCTGGCCGCCGCCATCCTCGGCATCTACCGGCACCGCGCCAACCTGGCGCGCCTCCGGGCCGGGACGGAACACAAGATCACCGACCGCTTCGGGCGGGGCACGCCGGCTGGCGGCTGATACGGCATGCGGGTCTTCGTCTATGGTGCTGGCGCGGTCGGCTGCTTCGTCGGGGGGATGATGGCTTCCGGCGGCTGCCGCGTTGTCCTCATAGGCCGGGCTGGCGTCGTGGCGCCGATGGAGGCGCGCGGCCTCACCTTGCACTTCGGCCCCTCCGCGGCAGGGGGAAAGACCGTCGCGGTGGCGGCGGTGGCAGGGATCGCGGAGGCGGCTACCCGTTTTGGACGCCCCGATCTCGTGGTGGTAGCGATGAAAGCCTTCGGCACGGCGGAGGCGGCGTCGGCCCTGTCCTCGCTCTGGGGGAGAGAGGGCGGCCCCTGTGTCCTCTCGGTGCAGAACGGGATCGGGAACGAGGAGGCGCTGGCCGCCAGCCTGGGCGCGGACCGCGTCATCGCGGGCGCCCTCACCGTCGCTGTCTCCATGTCGGAGGCCGCGACGGTCCGCGGCCACCAGGCGCATGGCGGCATCGCGCTGGCCCCGCTGGTGGCGGCGGGCCCGGCGGCTTCCCTGGCTGCGGACGCGGCTGCTTGCCTGCGGCGCGGCGGCCTGGAAGCGGCCGTCGCCCCGGATTGGCGGGCGGTGAAATGGTCCAAACTCCTCCTGAACCTCCTGGGCAACGCCACGTGCGCCGTGCTGGACCTACCTCCCGAGGCCGCCCTCGCTCATCCCGGCGTCTTTCGCGTGGACCGCGACGCCTTCTGCGAAGCGGCGCGCGTGGTGACCAGGCTTGGCATCCCCACGATCGACCTCCCCGGCTACCCGGTGCGCCTCCTCCGCCGCTTGCTCCAGCACCTCCCGGCGCCGTGGGCGCAACGCCTGCTGTATCCGCGCGTT
>JBBITQ010000096.1:4928-5463 GCA_037440685.1 Clostridiales bacterium | reverse complement strand
GGAGGGCCGCACCCCTTCCGCAAGCGGAGGCGGGACCGGGCATGGCGGTGTACCTCCTCACCGCGCTGGCGACCTTCGCCATCACCGCCATCGAGCTGCTCATCATCAACGCCGAGGGCGCGAAGCCGCTCCTCTGGCCGCTGATGGGGATCAACTTCGGGCTAGCGGCCCTGTTCTACCAGGGCTTGTGGTACGAGAAGGTGGAATACAAGGTGATCTTTGGGACGGGCGTCCTGCTGGGGGTGTTGGTGATCGCCGCCCTGGCGGCGATGCTGCCGCTGGGCCTCAACGTGCGCTGAGCTGCCGGGGAGCGAGCGGCGAGCGAGTGGCGGGGTCCGGCCGCCGGGGGCGGGACCCCCGCCACTTTATGAGGGCCGCCCGGCGATTCAACGCACCACGAGGGTGCCGGTCAGCCCGCGACCGGCGTGGTCGTCGACCGCGCAGAAGATGCGGTAGGAGCCCGCGCGGAGGGCGGTGAAGACCAAGGACTCACGGCCCAGCGGCCAGACGTATACGGCGGGGTTGTTCGCCGCGG
>JBBITQ010000096.1:0-4875 GCA_037440685.1 Clostridiales bacterium | reverse complement strand
GGGAGTGCACGGTGCGGTCCCGGTTCACTACCGTCAGCCGTACCGGCCGGCCGCGGGGGAGGTCGACCGCGGCCGGCCGGTAACGGTAACCGGATATGGTGACCGGGGCCAGGTCGAGGGGGGGGTGCTGCGGGGGCGGGGTGAAGGCGAGGAACGCCGTGGCGGCAGCCGCGGCGAGGATGCCGGTCGCCTCCAGACGCAGGTTGCGGTGCAGCAACGCGGAAGCGACCCCGGCCGCCGCGGCCGAGGCGAGCTGGGGTCGGACGAAGAGGAGGTTCTGGCGGGCGGCGGCCAGGGCCATGAGGAGGAAGCCCGCTTTCCAGCCCAGTGCGACGCCGTATGGTGTTTCCCAGAGCGCCGGCGGCCCGTAGAGGTTCCGGATGGCGATGAGGAGCCCGGACGCGGTCACGGCGGGTGCGGCCACGAGGCCGAGGGCGGAGAAGCGCCGCACCAGGAGGTTGAGCAGGGGGCGGTGTTCATCTCGCGCCAGCATGCGCCATGGCAGGGAGGCAAAGTGCCAGACCGAGCCACCCCAGAGGGCGGCGCCGGCGAGGTGGAAGTAACCCAGGCCCAGAGCGAAGCCCGCGGGTTGCGAGGCCGCGGCGGCGTGGCTGGTGAGGGTCAGCGTCGCGAGCAGGGCGGCGCCGCAGAATACGGCCGCCGCTTCGGCGGCGCGGTTTGGCCAGGCGCGGGCATCCCCTGCCGCAGAGGCCGGCGGATGCGCCCAGGCGGCGCGGATCGCCGCCCAGCCGGCGAGGGCCAGGGCGAGGCGCAGGATGGCGAGCGCGCCCGTGCTGCTGTGCACCACCAGCTCTGCCGCATGCGCCAGGGCGGCGCCGGAGAGGAGGGGCGCTTCGGCGAGGAGGGAGGCGACGCGGAGGAGGTGGAGGAGGGAGGCGGCGACGACCGCCGTGCAACCCGCCGCAGCCCCGGCGCGGAGGCGCCGCGTCACGGGGCGTTCGAGGGGCGCGGCCGCCGCGAAGGCCCGCCGCGCCGCCGGACGCCAGATCAGCGCGGCGAAGACCGGAGCGCTGAAGAGCATTATGGCTCCCCATACCTGAAGCGCCCGGAGCACAGCCGGCTCTACCCTTCCCCGTGTTCCCGCCGCTTCCTGACCGTGCGGAGGGCGGGTACGCCTACGAGCGCGGCCGCCACGATGATGCCCGCCATGCCGAAAATCCTGATCCTCCTGATGGCCCGGTATGCCTCGGAGGCGTCTCCTGACGGCGCGGATGGCGGCAGCGTCTGCGCCTCGGGTCCCTGGGAGCGGCCAACCACGAACTGGATCGTCTCCTCGGTGGGGTGGCCGTCCTTGCCGAGGGTATTGCTCTTCACGGTATACCTGCCGGGCGGGAGTGGCGGCAGTTTCAGGATGAGAGCCATGTCCCCGTCGCTCACCTGCTCGGTCCCGGCCACGGGCCGCCCGCGCTCGTCGAGGAGGGTGAGCCTGGTAACCCGGGTCTCGATCGGTTCGGTGTAGGTGATCCGGACCTCGGCGGGCGCCGTGTCCAGGCGGGCGCCGTCCGCGGGGGTGGAGGACTCGATGTAGGCGTGCGCCCGTGCTGGTGGGGCGATTAGCACCAGGGCCAGGGCAGCCATCACGGCGGCTTGCGCTGCCCTCTTCTGGGCTGTGGGCATCTCGTCGCTACCCCCCTTCGCTCGCCCTGCCGCTCCTCGGGGACTGCCGGCTCAGCCGGCACGCCACGTCACGAGGACGCGGGCGGGCTTTGTGGCGGTGCGGCTCTGGAACTCCACCTTGGCGCCGAAAGCCTCGCTCACCAGCTCCACGGGAGCCATGGGGGTGTTGGTGCGGGGATCGAAGTAGAGCGAGGGCGCATCCCACACGACCGTCCGCACCGTCTCGGTGCCGACATGGCAGTCGTTGGCGTCCGGGTGCAGGTGCAGGAAGCTCTTGCCATGCCAGAGCCAAACGCCTTGCCACGGCTTCTGCGGGTTGAACTTCATGGTGAGGCCCATCGCCTCGGCCAGGGAGGCGGCCGGGACGTAGACGCGGTTGTCCTTGAGTTCCGGTCGGACGGCGAGCCGTTTCCCGTTCACGACGACTTCCATCCGGCTCGCCGTGGTGCAGCCGGCCAGCCCCAGCATGAGCGCGGCGCACAGCAGAGAGAAGACTGTTCCCCGGATCGCGCGCATGCTCCCGCCTCCCAACGCGACGCCTGAAGCCGGGCGCGCGGTCCGACTCCCGGGGCCGGGACCGCACGCCCGGCTGAACCATCACCGCTCCGGCCGACCGCCGTTACGGTTCACGCACCTCGACTTCCACGATCTGAGCGCCGCCCTTCTCGAAGGTCAGCGTGAGCTGGAAGCGGTCGCCCACGGCGAGTTCGCGCTTGAGATCCATGAGCATCACGTGCAGGCCGCCCGGGCGGAACTCCACGGTACCCCCGGCGGGCACGGCGACCTTGTCCACCGGGCGCATCGTCATGGCGTCGGAGGCGTTGTGGTCGTGCTGGCCCGTTTGTTGCGCCGGGACAGTCTCGTGCAGTTCCGCCTTGCCGGCGACATCGGTGCTCACGCTCACGAGGGCGTCGTCCTCAGACCCGGTGTTGCGGAGGACGAAGTAGGCGGCGCTGGAGCTGCCCATGTCAGGCATCGGCTTTGCCGGCCGCGCCCAGGCGTTCTCGACGGCCATGGCGCTACCGGTCTGCACCGTGGTGCCGCTTGCGGGTTGGCTGCCCGTGCCCGCCGCCTGCGTCTCCTGGCCGCCGCCTGGCGGTGTGGCCTGGTTGGCGGCGGGCGCCGCGACGCCAGACTGGTTGTCCGCGTGCTGCCCGTACTCCCCGCTTGCCTCCTTCTGTTGGCAGCCGGCGAGGGCGAGGAGGAGGGCGCCTGCCAGTACGAGGGTCCGCGCGCGCCGCAGCGCGTGATGGAGGGGGGTCATCTCACATCAACCTCCTTGTAGAATCCGCCGTATGTCGGCGGCGATGTCCTTAGCCGGTGTGCCGAAGGCGTAGGTGGTGGCGAGCTTGCCATCGGGGGAGACGAGGTACACCCGGGCCCCGTGGGTGATGGTGTATCCCACCGCGCTCTCGGGGGCGGGATCGCGCTGGACGAACACCCCGTATTCCCGCCACACCTGTTCCAGGGCCCGCCTGTCCCCGGTCAGCCCCACAAAGGTGGGATCGCCGGCGGACGTCACGTACGTGCCCAGCCGCTCCGGCGAGTCGCGCTCCGGGTCTACGGTGACCAACACCACCTTCACGTGTTCGGCGTCGTTGCCGAGGAGTTTCCGCACGCGCCGGAGATCGCCCAGCGTGGTCGGGCAGACATCGGGGCAGGACGTGTAGCCGAAGAACAACAAGACCACCTTGCCGCGCTGGTCGGATAGGCGGAAGGGCTTGCCATTCTGGTCGGTGAGGGTGAAATCCGGCGCTGGAGGCGGCGGCTCCCCTGAGAGGCCGTGCAGGTTGCGCTGCTGCGCCGCCTGCCGGGAGCCGGCGCCCAGGGCGCCACACCCGGCGAGGGCAAATGACAGGGCCATCGCCAGGGCGAGCAGGCTCTTGCGATGCACGTGCACCAAGCCTCCTTTACGCGCCAGGGCATCGAGTAGCGGGGAGGGCGCGCGTCACCTTGACATCATGAGTTTACTTTATAACCGATTAAGACGCAAGAACAGGGTAGAGCTTGGCGCTACAATATCTTATTCCACGATAATACAACAAAGACCAACATGGGGCGGAAACCTCCGACGGCTCGAAAGGGCGCGCGAGCGCAGAGGCGTGCTCGCCAGCGGCTCGGAAACGGTGCTTGGACGGCACGGGGACCCGGGCTGCTCATCCCGGGCGTGGAAGGGGGTAAGCGCACGGGCGCGGCGGGCGAGCGGTGAAGCCGCAATGTGTGGTCTCAGCCCCTGCCCTTGGTGTTGATGCCGAAGAGGCGGTAAAGCGGGCACAGGCCGAAAATGCCGGTGAGCAATAAGACGAGGCCGACTACAGCGAGGACGGTTGCCAGGACCCCGCTGGCCCAGGCCGGACGGACGAGACCGACGATGAGCAAAAGCCCTCCCAGGACAAGCCGCACGATCCGATCTGCCGTACCCACGTTGCCCATTGCACACACCTCCGCTCTGGTCTTCACCGCTCGGTTTCCGCCGCTCCCCGATATACCCCACGGAGTATCATCTCCGTTGCGTACAATATAAGTTTTGGCTGGAAAAGGTGTCAAGGCCCGAACGTGCTACAGGCAGGGCCCTTTTTTGGCAGCGCCCTGGTTGTTCCCGGCTATGTGCGGGTGATAATATAGTCATGAAGCGGTCGTTCCTGCTGTGTGCGCGGCGCTTCGGCAAGTTGGAACCAACACCGATATGAAGGGAGCCCGAACTCCGCCTGGCGGCGCACAGGCCCCGTCCCACACGCCGGTCCCACAACGGCCCAGGGGACGTGCAAGGCCGGCGGGAGGGCACCCACCTCGTGAGACGAGGTTTGTAACTTGCCGGCCCCGACGGCACAGCGGGGCTTTTTTGTTTGCCTAAGGCCCGGGCTCGCCGTGGTTCGGTTCGCCGCCGCGGCGAGTGGGAGGACGGGGCGCGGGGGACGATAAACGCTCGGGACCCTCGGGGAGGGGTATGGGACGATGTTGTCGGGAACCGTGGTATGGCGGGGGGACATGTCGTTCGCGGGCGAGACCGCGAGCGGCCACCTCCTGGTCCTGGACGCCGCGCCGGAGGCCGGCGGTGCCAACGCCGGGCCGCGGCCGATGGAGCTTCTCCTGCTGGCCCTGGGAGGGTGCACCGCGATGGACGTGATAGCGATCCTGCGGAAGATGCGCCAGCCCGTGGAATCGTTCGAGGTGAACGTGGAAGGGGATCGGGCCCCTGACCACCCGAAGGTTTTCACCGCTTTGAGGCTGTACTAC
>JBBITQ010000095.1:0-5520 GCA_037440685.1 Clostridiales bacterium | reverse complement strand
CCGGCGCGTGCTGGCACCGATCGGTAGCGAATAAATAAGTTTGGCGCGCGCAGAATACATGCCAGACCATTGGACAGCGGCCGGCGTTTCAGGCAAAAGGGGGAACCACGATGAAAGCCACGGGCATTGTGCGGCGGATCGATGATCTGGGGCGGGTGGTCATTCCCAAAGAAATCCGCCGCACCCTGCGCATTCGGGAGGGCGATCCTCTGGAGATCTTCGTCGACCGGGACGGCGAGGTGATCCTCAAGAAGTACTCGCCCATCGGGGAGTTAGGTGACTTCGCCAAGGAATACGCGGACTCCCTCCACGAGACGGCCGGTCATATTGCCTTGATCGCGGACAGGGACGTCATCATCGCCGTGGCTGGTGCCCCTAAGAAGGAATTCATGGACAAGCGGGTGGGCGCGGTGGTGGAGCGCGCCATGAGCAACCGGGAGATCATGGTTAGTGGCGGGGAGCGGCTGCCGCGCGGCCCCATCATGGCCGATGAGGATGAGGACGGGAAGTTCTCCGCTTACGTGGTGGCGCCGATCGTCGCTCACGGTGACGCCGTGGGGGCGGTGATCCTCTGTTCCAAAGAACCGGGGACCCAGATGGGGGAGGTGGAGGCCAAGCTCGCCAGCACCGCGGCCACGTTTCTGGGGCGCCAGATGGAACAGTGAAACGGCGGCCACGGAAGCGGATTCGAGCCCGGCGGGCATCCGGCGGGCATTTTCATTTCCCACCGCCCCTGCGCAAACAGCGTGCATTTGTGGTACCTTATCCCAGAGATTCGCACCGCAGCCGCGAAGGATGGGGTTGATGTCGAAAGACTCCTTTGTGAAAGGGGCGCTGATCCTTGCGGCAGGCAACCTGGTCAGCAGGGGCTTGGGCGCTGTCTACCGGTTCTTCCTCCCTTTCTTCTTCGGAGGCGGGCTGCAAGCGCAGGTGGGGGTCGCCCTCTTCAACTTCGCCTATCCCCTCTACACCGCCTTGCTGGCCGTCTCTGCGGCTGGTGTGCCGCCGGCCATCGCGAAGATGGTGGCCGAGTTCACCGCCCGCGCCAACCGGCGCGGTGCGATGGCGGTCTTCCGCCTCGCCATGGTCATCCTGGCCGTCCTGGGCGCCGCCGCCGGCATGCTGCTCTACGCTGTGGCGCCGCTCTACGCTGAGAAGGTGGCGCGCGATCCCAGAGCTGCGCTGAGCTTGAGGGCCATAGCACCCGCCATTTTCCTCGTCTCGGTGATGTCGGCCTATCGGGGCTATTTCCAGGGTTTGCAGCGGATGACCCCCTACGCGGTTTCCCAGGTCGTGGAACAGATCGTGCGCATCGCGACCATGTTCCTCTTCGCATGGGTGCTGTTGCCCCGGGGGATCGAATTCGCGGCTGCGGGGGCCACGTTCGGCGCCGTAACCGGGGCTGCGGCCGGGCTCCTCTATCTCATGTGGGTTCTGGCGCGCCTGGGATTTGCGAGGAGAGACGGCGGGAAGCACGAGGAGGCGGATGGTGGCGAAGTGGCGCTGGGACCGCTACTCGGGCGGCTGGCCCGGCTCGCCCTGCCCATTTCCCTCGTGGGGATAGTCCAGCCCTTGATGAGTATGATCGACTCGGTGGTGGTGCCCAGCCGCCTTTACGCAGCCGGCTTGGGGGGTGAGGCCACGAGGTTGTACGGCATCCTGACCGGATACGCTCTCCCCTTCATGATCGCGCCCACGGTTTTTGCCGCAGCCCTGGCCACCAGCCTCTTGCCCAGCATCGCGGAAGCGATGGCCTGGGGCGACCGCGCCTCCGTGGTGCGAAAGAACGCCACCGGGATCCGCGTCACCTTGATCGTGGTTCTCCCTGCGGCCTTCGGCATCCTCGCCCTGGCCCGGGAGATCCCTACGATGTTCTACGGGACGCCCGAGGCGGGATTCCCCCTGGCCGTCCTGGCCGTGGGCACGGTGTTCCTCGGGCTGCAGCAGACCTCTTCGGCCGTGCTGCAAGGGTTGGGGGCGGTGGCGGTCCCCGTGCGCAACCTGCTCCTGGGGGCAGGGGTGAAGCTGGTTGCCACGTGGTGGCTGACCGCCATTCCGGACCTGAACGTCAGCGGTGCTGCGGCCGGCACCAGCCTGGGGTTCCTCGTGGCCGCCTGGCTCAATTATCGTGCCCTCGACGGGCTGCTGGGCGTGAGAACGCCCTGGCTTCACCTGGGGGGCAAAGCCCTCCTGGCATCCCTGGTTATGGTGGCGGCGGTGCGGGGGGCATACGCGGGGCTCCTACCGTTGGCCGGCTTGAACCTGGCGACCGTGGTGGCCATCATGGTGGGGGTGATTTTCTATCCCGTCTCCCTCCTCGCTATGGGAGGAGTCACGGCACGGGATCTGGAATTGATCCCTGGCCTGGGCGGGCGTCTCGGGCGGCATCTTGAGCGGTGGCATATCCTGCGCAGCAGGTAAGGGGGGTGGATCGCCATGGGGAGGGTGTGCGTGGTCGGTCTGGGTCCCGGCGGGCCGGCATCCCTGCCGCAGGAGGGTTGGCAGGCACTCCGGCGGGCTCGCCAGGTCTTCCTTCGCACGGCGCGTCACCCCATCGTGACGGAACTGGAGCGTGGCGGCATCACCTTCGCCACCTTCGACCATCTTTATGAAGAGGCCCCCTCTTTCGAGGCCGTGTACGCCGCCATCGCCGATGCCGTTCTGCAAGCGGCCCGCGCCGGGGGCGCGTCCGGGTACGTCGCTTACGGCGTACCGGGTCATCCCCTGGTGGGCGAGGCGTCAGTGCGGGAGATAATGAGCAGGGCGCGGGAGCAGGGGGTGCAGGTGGAGATGGTCATCGCCCCTAGCTTCCTCGATCCTCTCTTTGCCGCCTTGGGACTCGATCCCGTGGAAGGGTTGCAGGTGTTGGACGCCAGCGACCTTTCGGCGCGGTCGCCGTCGCCCCTCTTCCACGTGGTGGTGATGCAAGTCTACGACCGGCACGTGGCGTCAGGGCTGAAACTCGACTTGATGCGTGTCTATCCCGACGACCACCCGGTCACCGTGGTTCATGCCGCCGGAGTGCCGGGGATGGAGCGGATCGTCCGCGTCCCCCTTTTCGAGCTCGACCGGCAGGGATGGTTCGATCACCTGACCACGGTTTACGTGCCCCCGTGTCAAAAGGCCCGGGCGGCAAACGCTGCGTTCGCCGATCTCGTGCGGGTGGTGGAGCGGCTGCGCGCACCGGGTGGTTGCCCGTGGGACCGGGAGCAGACGCACCGTTCCCTGCGCCCCTATGTCCTGGAGGAGGCCTATGAGGTCGTGGAGGCCATCGATGGCGGGGACCCGCGCAGCTTGAAGGAGGAGTTGGGCGACTTGCTGTTGCAGGTCGTCCTGCACAGCGTGATCGCCGCCGAGGGCGGGGACTTCGACATCGCGGGCGTCGTGGAAGGCATCACGGCCAAGATCATACGGCGGCACCCCCACGTCTTCGGCACGGGCCGCGCCGAGACGGCCGAGGAGGTGAGGTCGAATTGGGAAGACTTGAAACACCGTGAGAAGGGGGACGGCGGTGAACGCTCCGTCCTGGACGGCGTTCACTCCGGCCTGCCGTCCCTGATGGAGGCCGAAGAACTCCAGGCCCGGGCTGCGGCGGTGGGGTTCGACTGGCGCTCCCCTACCGAGGTCTGGCCCAAACTGGAGGAGGAGTTGGGGGAGCTGCGACAGGTGCTGGCCGCTGGCGGAGCCTCCGCCGAAGAGGAGCTGGGTGACGTCTTCTTCGCCCTGGTTAACCTGGCGCGGCTGCTGGGCATCAATGCCGAGGTGGCCGTCAAGGCAGCCAATAGGAAGTTCAGCCGGCGCTTCCGGGCCATGGAAGCCCGCGCGCGGGAGGAGGGGCGACGCCTGGCGGACATGCCGCTGGCGGATCTGGATGCCCTTTGGGAGGCGGTCAAAGGGGTGGAGAGGGCTAAAAAGCTTTGATAATGCAGGAGTTTTGGGCTTTGGAGCGAATAACCCAAGAAAATTCCTGGAAGGAGGCTGGCATGGTGAACAAGAACGACCTGGTGGCAACGGTGGCAGAGCGGACCGGTCTTACCAAGCGGGATTCGGAGAAGGCGGTCAACGCGGTCATCGACTCGATCCAGGACGCGCTGGCGAGGGGGGACAAGGTATCGCTGGTTGGGTTCGGCACTTTCGAGGTGCGCGAACGCGGGGCGCGGACGGGGCGGAACCCCCAGACGGGTGCCGTGATCAACATCCCGGCGACGCGAGTTCCTTCTTTCCGCGCGGGCAAGCAGTTGCGCGACCTGATCGGCGGCAACGGCCGGTAAGCTGCGCTGGCCCGTCGTCATATGCATATCGCAAGCGACCAGGTTCTCATGAACCTGGTTTTTTCTTTCCCGGAAGACGCATATGAATGGGACTGGACCAAGCATATCTTCGAACCGGGAAGGAGCGGTGTTCGGTGCATGCGACTGCCGGCAAGAACCCAAGTGGCGGAGCGGATCACGAGGTGGCGATCACCAATCGGGAAAAGGTCCTCATCCGCGGCGTCCTTCACGTAGAGAGCTTCGATGAGAAGGAAGTGGTCCTGGAGACCCCTCTGGGAACCCTCATGCTAAAGGGCGAGAACCTTCACATCCGCCAACTGGACCTCGACGAAGGGAATTTCGCTGTGGAAGGCTTGGTCACTGGCCTACAATACACCGCCGTCGGCAGGGACGTCCGGGACAAGGGGAAGGGCCTCCTGGATCGGCTCCTCCGGTGAGCCCGGGAAGTGCTCGTAATTGGCTCCGCTCGATGCCCAGCTCTTCGCTTTCCTCGTCGTCGTAGTCATCGGCATCGCGATGGGTTTCCTGTTCGATGTCTTCAGGATCTGGCGGCGGATGTTCCGCCAGCGTCACCTCGGCCAGGGCCTGGGCGATGTCTTCTTCCTGGCTGTGGCAGGCGTCCTGCTGGCTGTTGGACTGGTCTTCGCCAATTGGGGGGAGTTCCGGGCCTTCGTCTTGCTGGGATTGGCCACGGGCCTGATGCTCTATTTTTCGCTGGCGAGCGCCGTGGTCACACGCCTCTTGGCGGTTGTGCTCGGCGCCGTCTTCGCCTGGCTCGGGTGGTTGGCGCGGCTTGTGGGGGCGGCAGGACGTGTCAGCCGCGCATTTCTGACCCGACACAGGCAGCGGTGGGAGCGGTCGGTGGTGCGGCCCGCGCGCCGGATCTATCGGTGGGTGGCGTTCCAGGCGAGCCGCATGGCGCGCTGGTGGCGCAAGCTTCCCGGGTTCCTGTAGGAGGATTTCGCTGTCCCCCATAGAATAGGCGTAATCACATTGTCCACAAATTGTACATATTGTGTGGACATACCCTGGCCCGCCGGGCGGGGCGCGAGCAGAAAGTCTACGTAAAATCATCGCGGAAGTGGTGCTGTGCGTTTAGAAATCCGAGGCGCTGAAAAGTTAAGCTTTCGCGAACGGCAGGTCGTGGTACTGAAAGAGATGGGATACGGCAACGAGGAGGTCGCGCGGCGGTTACAGATCAGCCCCTCGACCGTCGCCACCCTGCTGAACCGCGCCAAGGCTAAAGGTA
>JBBITQ010000094.1:0-5525 GCA_037440685.1 Clostridiales bacterium | reverse complement strand
AAAACCAGGAGCGTGCCCCGGGTTACCGCGAGCTGGTCCTGGAGGAAGTCCTGCCCCGGGGGGAAGCCGCCGGCAAGGGATGGGCCACGGGGATGACTCTCGCCTCTGCCGCGTGGCCCGGGCAGTTCCTTCACGTGCTGTGTGGCGAGGGGCCGCGGGGTGACGGGCTGCACAGGTACCTCCGGCGGCCTTTCAGCATCTTCCGGGCGGACCGGGGGGAGGGGGCGGTCTCTCTCCTGTTCCGCGTGGTGGGGGATGGGACGCGCTGGCTGGCCCGGCGGCGGCCGGGTGAGGTGCTGAGCGTCATGGGGCCGCTCGGGAACGGCTTCCCGCTGGCTGGGCTGGGTGACGAGGCCGTGCTGGTGGGCGGCGGCGTGGGGGTGCCGCCCCTGTTCTTCCTCGCGCAGGAGCTGGTGCGGCGCGGGGTGCGCGTGCGCGCCCTCCTGGGTGCGCGCACGGCGGGGGACGGCCTGGCGGAGGAGGACTTCCGGGCCGCCGGGGTGCCCGTGGCGGTGGCCACCGAGGATGGCAGCCGGGGGCGCCGGGGACTGGTGACCGCGCTGCTGGCGGAGGCGCTGGCGGGCGTCACCCCGGGGACGGAGGGGGCCGTCGTATACGCCTGTGGGCCGACCGCCATGCTCCGGGCCGTCCAGGAGATGGCGGCGCGCGCCAACGCCGTCGCCTACCTGTCCCTGGAGGAGCGCATGGCCTGCGGTGTGGGGGCCTGCCTGGGCTGTCCGGCCGCCGTGCCGGGGGAAGGGGAGCCCGCGGCTGATCCCCAGCCCCTGTGGCCGGCGCCGGACGCCGCGGTCCGGGCAGAGGCCTACGCCTTGGCGGCGCGGGCGGCGCGTGGGGAGGCGCCGGTGCGCTACTGGCGCGTCTGCCGGGAAGGGCCGGTCTTCCCGGCGTGGGGGGTCGTGGTATGAGCGCCGACCTCTCCGTGCGCGTCGCCGGCATCTCCTTGAAGAACCCGGTGCTGGTGGCCTCGGGGTGCTTCGGCTACGGGAAGGAGTACGCCTCCTACTTCGACCTCTCCCGCCTCGGGGGCATCATGGTGAAGGGCGTGTCCCTGGAACCGTGGCCCGGGAACCCGGCGCCGCGGGTGGTCGAGACCCCCGGGGGTATGCTGAACGCCATCGGGCTGCAGAACCCCGGCGTGGACCGCTTCCTCTCCGATTACCTCCCCTGGCTGCGGGAGTTCGACACGGCGGTCATCGTCAATGTGATCGGCCGCACGGTGGACGAATACCGCGCCGTGGCGGCGCGGTTGGAGGGCGTCCCCGGCGTAGCGGGCCTGGAGCTCAACATCTCCTGCCCCAACATCAAGGAGGGCGGGCTCTCCTTTGGCCGCTCGCCGGAGGCGGCGGCGGAGGTGGTGCGGGCGGTGCGCGGAGAGACGGGCCTGCCGCTCATCGTCAAGCTGTCGCCCAACACGGCCGACATCGCGGCCATGGCGCGCGCCGTGGAGGCTGCTGGCGCCGATGCCCTCTCGGCCATCAACACCCTGGTCGGGCTGGCCATCGACGCCGACCGGTGCCGGCCGGTGCTGGGCAACGTGTTCGGCGGGCTGTCCGGCCCGGCGGTGAAGCCGGTGGCGCTGGCGCTAGTGTGGCAGGCGGCCCGGGCGGTGCGCATCCCGGTGATCGGCATGGGAGGGATCTCCACCGGCCGCGACGTCGCCGAGTTCCTCATGGCGGGGGCGTCGGCGGTGGCCGTGGGGACGGCCACCTTCGTAGATCCCCTGGCGCCCCTCAGGGTGATCGGGGAGCTGCGGGCGTTCATGGAGGCGAAAGGGTTGGGCAGCGTCCGCGACCTGGTGGGTGCCGCCTGGCCCGACGGCCCGCGCGGGGAGGCGCGCTCATGAGGGGGGAGCCGGCGGTGCGCGAGGCGAGGGAGCGGCTGATCGTCGCCCTGGACGCGGGGGACCGGGAGGAGGCTCTCCGGCTGGCGGGGATCCTTGCCCCGGAGGTGGGGGCGTTCAAAGTGGGCCTGGAGCTGTTCTGCGCCGCCGGTCCGTCCCTGGTGCGGGAGCTGGTGGAGCGCGGGGCCAGGGTCTTCCTCGATCTGAAGTTCCACGACATCCCGAACACGGTCGCGGGCGCGGCCCGGGCAGCGGCGCGCCTCGGGGCCTGGATGTTCAACGTCCACGCTGCCGGCGGGCGGGAGATGATGCGGCGCGCGGTGGCGGCGGCGGAGGACGCGGCGGGGCGGGCTCGGCCCCTGGTCGTGGCCGTGACGGTGCTGACGAGCATCGACGCGCGCGCCCTGCGCGAGGAGGTCGGCATCGCGCGCGAGCCGCTGGACCAGGTCCGCTTCTGGGCGGAGGAGGCGCGGGCGGCCGGGCTGGACGGGGTGGTGTGCTCCCCACTGGAGGCCGGGGTGGTCAAGGAGGCTTGCGGCCGCGGCTTCCTGGTGGTGACGCCGGGGGTGCGCCCGGCCGGGGTGGCCGTGGGCGACCAGCGGCGCGTGCTCACGCCGGCCGGTGCCATTGCGGCGGGGGCCGACTACCTGGTCGTCGGACGGCCGGTCACCGCGGCCCCGGATCCGGTGCGGGCGGTGCGCGCTATCGCGGAGGAGGCGGGGGTGAGATGACGGTGCAAGCGGTTGCCGTGGAGCGCCTGGAGCAGGTGGCGATCCAGGCGGCCCGCGCGGCGGGTGTCCTCCTGAGGCGCCGGAGCGGCGAGCTTCTCCGCGTGGGCTTCAAGAGCAGCGAGGTGGACCTGGTCACCGAGGTGGACCGGGAGGCGGAGGGAGTGGCGGTGGGGATCATCCGCCATGCCTTCCGCGATCACCGGGTGGTCGGCGAAGAGGGGGGCGGAGACCCGCTCCGGGGCTGGGAATCCGGGTACGCCTGGTTCGTCGACCCCCTGGACGGGACGACCAACTACGTCCAGGGCATCCCCTTCTTCTGCGTCTCCGTAGCGGTGTGTCGGGACGGCGAGGCGGTGGTCGGGGTGGTCTACGACCCCATGCGCGACGAACTCTTCCACGCGCGGCGGGGCGGGGGCGCCTTCCTGAGCGGCCGGCCCCTCCGCGTGTCGGGGGAAGGGCGGCTCATCCGCTGCGTCCTTGCCACCGGAACGGCTGTGGGCCGCCACGGGGAGTGGCCGCGGCTGATCAGGGACCTCGAGGCCCTGGGGCCGCGGGCGGGGAACGTGCGCTTCCTCGGCGCCGCCGCCCTGCACCTCGCCTACGTGGCGGCGGGCCGCCTGGACGGGTTCTGGGAGCGCCGCCTGTCCCCCTGGGACATGGCCGCTGGAGCCCTCCTCGTGACGGAGGCCGGGGGTCGGGTCACCGCGCCGGGGGGCGAGCCCTTCACCCTGGCCAGCGACTCCGTGGTGGCGACCAATGGCCGCATTCACGACGAGGTGCTGGCGCTTCTGGCCGACGGCAGCGCTGGCGGGGAGGTGCCCAGCCCAGATGCATAGCGGTGTCCACGGGAGGCGACAGGTGGTCGACGACTTCCTCGCTCTCCTCCGCGGGACCGGGGTCTACAGGGAGGGGCACTTCCTCCTCACCTCGGGACGACACAGCCCGGCCTTCTTCCTCTTCTCCCAGTTGTTCCAGCACCCCCGCGAGGCCGAGCGGGCCGGCGCGGCGTTGGCGGCGCTCTTCGCCGGGGAGGCCGTCGACACTGTCGTCGGACCGGCCGTGGGCGGGATCATCCTGGCGCATGAGGTGGCCCGTGCCCTCGGCGTCCGTTCCATATTTGCAGAGAAGGTGGACGGCGGCATGGCATTCCGGCGCGGTTTCGCGTTGCGGCCGGGGGAACGGGTGCTCATCGTCGAGGACGCCGTGACCACCGGGGGTTCCGTGCTCAAGGTGCTGGCCCAGGTGCGCGCCGTCGGCGCCGTCCCCGTGGGCGTGGGCGCGGTGGTGGACCGGAGCGGCGGCCGGGCGGAGTTCGGCGTGCCCTTCAGGGCGGTGCTCGCGCTCGACGTGCCTTCCTACGGCCCCGACGACTGCCCCCTCTGCCGGGCCGGCATCCCCCTGGAACGCCCCAAGGCGTAAGGCGCTTTGCCATTTAGCCGCCTTCCACGCTGCTGCAGTCACATGGCCGCACCAGCCGGTCATATGATCCAAAGGTCTAGGGCGGCGCCTCAGCGACGGCGCAAAGGAATCTCTGGGGCGGGTCCTGCATGAACTGGATCGGGCGGCGATCTGATGCCGGACGGGGGGTGAGAGGATGCATCACATCTACGCGGCCCTGCTGCTGCATGCCGCCGGGCGGCCCATAACCCCCGACGGCGTGGCGGCGGTGGTCGCCTCGACGGGGGCCGTCCCGCATCCGGAGACCATCCGCGCTCTGGTGCACCTCTGCGAGGTGCTGGCGCCGGGCGCTGCCTCTCCAGACCCGGCGACTGCCCCGAGGGCGGAGGCCGATCGTGCCCCCGCCGCGCCGGGCCGGTGCTACGTCTACGGGGTGGTGCGCGGCGGCGACCTGTCCGGGCTGGCCTGGCAGGGGGTGGGCGGTGGCACCGTATACGCCGTGACGTGGGAGGACCTGGCGGCGCTGGTTCACGACTGGCCCGCGGGCGCTTCGCTGCCCGAGGAGGAGGAGACCCTCAAAAAGTGGGCTGTCGACCACATGCAGGTGCTGGACCGGGCCATGGAGCGGTTCGGCGCCGTGCTGCCCGTGGCCCTCGGGCGGCTGATCGGCAGGGACGGCGAGGACCCCCGCGAAGTGGTGCGCGGATGGCTGAGGGAGAACGCGACGCTGTTCCGCGAGAAGCTGGGGCGGCTGGCTGGCAAGCGGGAATACGGCCTGCGGGTGGCGTGGGACCCGGAATCGGTCGCCGCCCTGCTCCTGAAGGAGGACCCGGAGCTGGGGCGGCTGACGGAGGAGATCAGGACGGCGCCACCAGGCCAGGCATACCTGCTGCAGGAGAAGCACCACCACACCCTGCGGGCGGCGCTGGAGACGAGGGCGGCGGAGCTCCGAAGAAAGGTCCTGGAGCGGGTGCGGGGCCTGGTCTCGGACTTCCGGGTGGAGCACACGAGGGAGGTGCCGGGTCAGCCGCAACCGCTCCTGAGCCTTGCCCTCCTGGCGGAGGAGACCCAGATCGGGGCCGTGGGGGCAGCGTTGGAGGAGCTCCAAGCCCGCGAGAAGGGCGTGGAGATGCACCTGACAGGGCCGTGGCCTCCCTACAGCTTCGCGGCTTGACCGGACTGCCGACCGCCTTGGGCACCCCCTCCCGGGGCGCCCTCGCTGACCTCTTGACCCGCGCCTTGGACAAGGGGCTCCTCATCGACGCGGACCTGGTGATCACCATGGCCGGCGTGCCCTTGGCCGGCGTGGTGCTCCGCGCCGCGGTGGGGGGAATGGAAACGCTCCGGTCTTACGGGATGCTGGCCGACTGGGACGACGCGCTGCGCCGGCGCCGCCCCTCCGGCCGGCTGTAGCGCGCGGTGGCGACGGTGGCGATGCCCCCGCGCGGCTGGAAGCGGCCGGTGACCTCCATGCTCACGGGGTCGAGGAGGGCGACCAGATCGTCCAGGATGGCGTTCACCACGTGCTCCTGCAG
>JBBITQ010000093.1:4736-5585 GCA_037440685.1 Clostridiales bacterium | reverse complement strand
GCGAGCCCAGGCCCCCGGCTCCCACCACCAGCACCGCCGCGCGCCTCAGCCGCTCCTGCCCCTCGCCGCCCACCTCGGGGAGCACGAGCTGGCGGCTGTACCGGATGATCTCCTCGTCCGTCAGCACCGCGACCTCACCCCGACCGGATGCCCCGCCCGGACCACCCCACCGGGGCTCACCCGGCGGCGGCCGCCGGCGCGATCATCCCGGCCGTGGGGCTGGAAGCCTCCGCATGCTCGCGGCGCGGGATGCGGCCGGCGCGATACCCGAGCCTCCCGGCCTCCACGGCCAGCCGGAACGCCTCGGCCATGAGCGGCGGGTCCTGAGCGCAGGCGATGGCCGTGTTGATCAGGACGGCATCCGCCCCCACCTCCATGGCCAGGGCGGCGTCCGACGGCGCCCCGATCCCGGCGTCCACCACCACCGGCACCGGCACGCTCTCCTTGATGCGCCGGATGCGCCGGAAGTCCAGGAGCCCCTGCCCCGACCCGATGGGCGAGCCGAAGGGCATCACCGTGGCGCACCCCACCTCCACCAGCCGGCGCGCCACGATGTGGTCGTCCGTCGTGTAAGGAAGCACCACGAAGCCCTCCTCCACCAGGCGCCGCGCCGCCTCGATGGTGGCCACGGGATCGGGGAGGAGCGTCTTCTCGTCGCCGATGACCTCCAGCTTCACCCAGTTGGAGAGGCCGGCCTCCCGGGCCAGGCGCGCCACCCGGATGGCGTCCTCGATCGTGTAGCAGCCGGCCGTGTTGGGGAGGATGAAATAGCGCTCGCGGTCGATGGCGTCCAGGAACGAGCCCTCGCCGCCCCCCAGCCTGACCCGGCGCACCGCCACGGTGACGACC
>JBBITQ010000093.1:0-4670 GCA_037440685.1 Clostridiales bacterium | reverse complement strand
ATCAGCCGCGACCGGAAGACCCGCCCCGCGATGACCAACTGATCCTGCGCCATCAGCAACACCTCCGTCTCAGCCGCCCCTGCGGCCTATCCCCCGCCCACGAAGTGCACGATCTCCAGAGCATCGCCTTCCACGAGCGGCGTCGCCGCGAACGCGCCGCGGCGCACCACCTCCAGGTTGCGCTCCACCGCGACGCGCCCGGGGTCCAGGCCCAGGTCCCTCAATAGGTCGGCGACGGTCCAGCCCTCCGGGACTTCCCGCGGCTCGCCGTTCACCACGACACGCACAGCCAGCGCCCCCTCATCTCCAGCGCCTCTTCCCACGCCCGCTGCAGGGCGCGCACCACCTCAGCCGGGTCCGGCGCCGCCATCGCGGCCGACATCACGGCCACCCCGGCCGCGCCCGCCCCGGCGACGAGGGCGGCGTTGGCCGGCCCGATCCCGCCGATGGCCAGCACGGGCACCCGCACCGCGCAGCAGACCTCCGCCAGCGCCTCGACCCCGCGGCCGCACCTCCCCGGCTTGGATGCCGTCTCGAATACGTTGCCGTAGACCAAGTAGTCCGCCCCCGCCTCCGCCGCGGCCACGGCCTCCTCACGGGAGTGAACCGACGCCCCGATGATGAAGCGGGGACCCGCCAGGCGCCGCACGGCCCGCACCGGCAACGACGCGCCGCTCAGGTGCACGCCGTCGGCGCCGGCCGCCAGGGCCACGTCCACGCGGTCGTTGATGAGCAATAGGGCACCGGCCCGGCGCACCAGCGGGAGCAGTCGGGCGGCCAGGCGGTACAGCTCCGCCGCCGGAAGGTCCTTCTCCCGCAGTTGGACGGCTCCGGCACCGCCCGCCAGAGCCCGGGAGACCACCTCCTCCAGATCGCGCCCCCCGGTGAGGTGGCGGGCTGTGACCACGTAAACTCCCCCGACGCGCCGCACCGTTCCACCTCCTCCCCGCACTCCGCCCCGCCGCGTGAGCCCCTGATAAGGAACGGGGCCGCGCCTCCGAAAGCGGAAGGAGCGACCCCGGTTCAGTCAACCCTATTTCCCTTCGCAGGCATGATCCTACAGGTTCAAAGGGTCAGGTGCTCACTAGCCCTTTCTCAGCCCCTAACAGGGGCTCCCCGTTGTCTACATCAATTATATAACCGGGTTCTCCCCTCTTCAACGACTCCGCGCGCTGTGACCGTACCGTCAGCCGAACCCCGTCACCGGCCGGAGGGCGCCGCGACCCCCGTCTGCCGCCGCGCCGCCCGCACCCCGCCGGCCAGCGCGAGGACGATGAGGGCGCTGGCGCCGACGGCGGTGCCGAAGAGGAGGGCATAGGCGACCACCTGGAATCCGAGCTGTTTGCTCAGGACGGACAGCGCGGTGAGGAGGATCGTCGCCGCCAGGTAGCCGCGGATGCGGTAACCCTGCACGTAGCCGGTGGCGAAAGCCCCGATCTGGCTCCCCACCGCGCCGCCGGCCAGCATGAGGATGGCGGCCAGGACGTCGACGCGCCCCTTGAGGGCGTAGGTGAAGGCTCCGTAGGCCCCGGAGACGAGCACCTCCAGGAGGTCCGTGCCCACGGCCACCGCAGTGGGCATCCCGGCCAGGTAGATGAGCGCCGGGACGCGGATGAATCCTCCGCCCACCCCGAGGAACCCGGCCAGCAGGCCGGTGGTGAAGGCGATCCCCAGGAGCAGCCACACGGAGATGCCCTGGATCCCCGACGCCGGCAGGGAGACGACCGGCCGCCAGGGCAGGCGCCGCAGCCGCTCACCCCAGCCGCCCTCGCCCCTCAAGAGGGCAGCCGCCCGTTCCGGCTCACCGCGCTTGAGGTGGCTGCGCACCAGCCGGTACTCGCGCAGCATGAAGAGGCCCATGGCCAAGAGGACGAAGAAGTACACCCACCGCACCGTCGCCCCTTCCAGGCCCAGCCGCTCCAGGCGCATCACGATCTGCGCGCCGACCTCGACTCCCGGGAACGTCCCGGCCACCAGGATCAGACCAGCCCGCAGGTCCACGTTTCCCAGCCTGCGGTGGGTGAGGGTGGAGATCAACGACTTGCCCATGATGTGGGCCAGGTCCGTCCCGATGGCATAGGCCATCGGGAACCCGAGGATGTTGAGGGCCGGGGTGGCGATGAAGGCCCCCCCCAGGCCGAAGAAACCACCGCAGACGCCCACGGTGAACCCGACCAGGACGAGCAACCAGGGGTTGGCCGTGACATCGGAGATGGGGAAGTACAACTAGAACTCACCTCCGTCAGCGGGGGTGCGGCCGGAACCGGCAGAGGCGCAGGCACGGGCCCCAGCGGACGGACGCACGCCCGCCAGCGTCAGGAACCCCGCGGCGAGGGAGGCCGCGATGACACCCACTCCCAGGACCAGCAGCACGGTGGCCACGGCGTACAAGGTTAGGTTATCCCTGTGCCAGATAGCCAGGAGCTGAACCAGCGCCTCCACCGGCAGCCACCCCCTCCTCCGCCAGCCCCGCGATCAGCACCCGCGCCACCTCAGGGCGGGTGAACTCCGGCGGAGGGACGCGCCCCTCGCGCAGCATGGCCCGCACAGCGGTCCCCGACAGCACCACGCGCTCCGCCTCGCCGTGGGGACACGTCTTGGGAGTGGCCATGTTACCGCAGGCGCGGCAGAAGAAGGCGTGCTCGAAGAAGAGGGGCGTGATGCCCAGCTCCTCCGGCCGGAACTCCTCGAAGATCTTCTGGGCGTCGTAGGTCCCGTAGTAGCTGCCGACCCCCGCGTGGTCCCGGCCCACGATGAAGTGGGTGCAACCGTAGTTCTTGCGCACGATGGCGTGGAAGACGGCCTCCCGCGGCCCGGCGTAGCGCATGGCGGCGGGGAAGACGGCCAGCATGGTGCGCTCGGCCGGATAGTACCGCGCGATGATGGCCTCGTAGCTGCGCATGCGCACGCCGGCGGGCACGTCGTCCTCCTTCGTGGCGCCCACCAGGGGGTGGATGAGCAGGCCGTCGACCACCTCGAGGGCACACTTCTGGATGTACTCGTGGGCGCGGTGGATGGGGTTGCGCGTCTGGAAGCCCACCACTCGCCGCCAGCCGCGGGCCACGAACTCCGCCCGCAGCTCCGCCGGGTCGCGGTGGTATGCCGGGAAGGCGGCCGGGGGCCTGTTCAGCAGCCACACGGGGCCTCCCACGTACACGTCCCCCTGGCGGTAGAGCCGTACCACGCCGGGATGCGCTTCGTCATCGGTGCGAAAGACGTGCCTCGCCTCGTGGATCTTGTTGTAGTCGAAGCGATCCTGGACGGTGAGGAGGCCGAGCACGCCGCCCGCGCCGTCGACGAGGACCACCTCCTCCCCTTCCCGCAGCTCCGCCGCCTGGGCGGAGGTGACGGGCAGGGTGATGGGCAGGCTCCACACGAGGCCGCTGGCCAGGCGCATGTCCTCGACCACGGAACGGTAGTCCTCGCGCGTCATGAACCCCTCGAGGGGGCTCATGGCCCCGGTGGCGATGAGCTCCAGGTCGGAGATCTCCTTGGGGCCGAGCGCCACCTTCTTCAGGCCCGCCGCTCTGGCCAGGGCCGCCCTCCGCTCCTCACCCTCCAGAACCCGGTTCACCAGCCGCCCCCCGTGGGGCTCCGCCAAGCGTCTCTCCTCCACCTATGGCCACGCTCCTTCCATGGGATGAGGCCGCTCCGCCGTCACCCGTGCAGCCCGCACTCCGTCTTGGCCCGCCCCGCCCAGCGTCCGGCCCGCAGGTCCTCGCCCGGGGCCACCGGCCGGGTGCAGGGGGCGCACCCGATGCTCGGGTAGCCGTGGTCGTGGAGGACGTTGTACGGCACCCCGTTGGCGGCGATGTAGTTCCACACGTCCCGGTGCGTCCAGCGCACCAGGGGGTTGATCTTCACCAGGCCGAACCGGGCGTCCCACTCCACCGCGCGCGCGCTGGCCCGCGTCGGGGCCTGCTCCCGCCGGATGCCGGTGATCCACGCCGCGAGCCCCATCTCCTTCAGCGCCCGCGCCAGGGGTTCCACTTTCCGCAGCCGGCAGCAGAGGTCGGGGTCCATCTTCCACAGGTCCGCGCCATGCCGCGCCGCCTGTTCCGCGAGGGAGAGCGACGGTGCGATGCGCACCAGGTTCAGGCCGTATCTCTCCAGCAGGCGGTCACGCACGTCATAAGTTTCCGGGAAGAAGAGGTCGGTGTCCAGGTAGAACACCTTCACATCGGGCCGCACCTTCACCAGCATGTCGACCAGCGCCACGTCCTCGGCGCCGAAGCTGCAGGCCAGCGCTATGTCCGGGAAAAATCGCTCCACCGCCCAGGCGACGATCGCCTGGGGGCTCTCCTCCTCCATGATCTCGCCGTACCGGTGCCACTCCTCGCTCTCAGCACTTACAGCAACCCGCGCTTCGCCAGCCATCCTGCCGCCTCCCGTTCTCCGGCGGTCCTTCCGGGACCAGTCGGGGTATTTCCTATTAAGTTTATCGGAGTACACGCGTTTTGATGATAGCACAGGGGTGGAGGGGCGTCAACACCCGTGGGGTGGCACCCTGCCGCCTCCAGGATATCGGAGCCCGTCACGGAATGTGATATTGGGGACAGGAGGGGGGGACTACCCACGCTTGCGGATGAGCAGGCGGCAGGAGCCGTCCGCCTCTTCCGCCAGGAGGATGGCGTGGCCCTCCTCCTGGGCGCTGCGCGGGACGTTGCGGC
>JBBITQ010000092.1:0-5623 GCA_037440685.1 Clostridiales bacterium | reverse complement strand
GATCATCTCCTCCCGCTCCCTGGCGTTCCGCGGGTAGATGGGAATGGCGTACTCCGGCCAGCGCCATTCTTTGAGAGTGGTGGAAAAGAACTCTAGCTTCCCCGAGGGCGTGGGCCAGCCCAGCTTAGGCTCTCCGTCCACCAGCACCCCCACGCGGAAGCGGCCGCGGGCGTCCTTGAAGGGACCGGGCTGGGGCCGGAGGTTCGTCCGGGGCGGCGCCTTCTCGCTGTAGACGGCGCCGGCCGCCTCGTCCCGCTCAGCCTCGGCGAGAATGCTCTCCGGCACGGGCCGTTCATACTCCCGGTACACGTCGCGGGTGATCTCGAACGCTGCGTACTTCCTCATGTATTGCAGCGGGGTGAGGCCCTCGCGCGCCGCCGCCTCCGGCAGGCCCGGCACCGAGTTCTCGAATATCCAGCCGTAGTATTCGTCCACGGTCACCTTCTCGCCTGGGCGGTAGGGCGATTCGAAGTGCTTCCGGATGCCGAGGCTGCCGTCGGGGTCGATGCGCCAGGAGAGCTCGATCCAGAACTCGACCTCCTCCCACACTTCGCCGGCGTTGGCCTCGTAGGTGCGCTCCACCTTCCCGCCCAGGCGCTCCCTGGCCACGCGCAGCACCGGCTGGCGGAAGCTGATCCACTGGGCGGCGTGGGTCTCGTAGGAATGCAGGTCGTGCCGCTCCGGCCCGAGCCCCATGGGCAGGACGTAGTCGGCGTACTGGGCCGTCTCGCTCCAGACCGGCGTGAGGGCCACGTGCAGGCCGATGCGGTCGGTCTCGGTGAGCATCTCGATCCAGGTGGCGCCGTCCGGGTTGGTCCACACCGGGTTGTAGACGCGCGTGAAGTAGACGTCGATGGTGTGTCCCTGCTTCTCCAGGAGGTGGGGCAGGAGGAAGCTCATCTCGAAGTGGGCCAGCGGGAACTCCGGCGGGAAGTGGGCCTCGTTCCACACCCTGGGGTGCTCGGGGATGCTCATCGGCTTGGGCACGAACTTGCAGTAGCCGGAGGGCAGGCAACCGCCCGGCGTGCCGACCGAGCCGGTCAGCACGTGCAGGAAGAGGAGGGCGCGCGCCACCATCCAGCCGCCGCGGTGGCCCTGGGCGGCGCTGCGCCAGACGTGGCTGGCGAAGGCGGTGCCAGCGCGGGCGATCTCCCGGGCGATCTCCACGATGGCGGGGGCGTCGACGCCGCACTCGGCCGCCGCCCACTCCGGGGTGTAGTCCTTGTAGAGGTCGGCCAGGACCTCCATGAACGCCTCGAAGTCGCGCCCGTCCGGCACGCGTGAGAGGAACCCGCGCTGGCGTAGGAACTCCAGGTATGCGCGGTCGTTCATGAACTGCTCCCAGTTGGTCCAGCGCCGCACGAACTCCCGGTTCACCGCCCCGTCGGCGATGAGCTGGCGCGCGATGGCGAGGAGCAGCCCCGCCTCGGTGCCCGGCCACGGGGAGAGCCACCAGTCGGCCTGGGAGGCGGTGTTGGAGAGGCGGGTGTCGATGACCGCCACCTTGGTGCCCTTCATCTTCGCCTCGACGATGCGCTGGGCGTGGGGGTTGAAGTAGTGGCCGCCCTCCAGGTGGCTGGAGAGGAGCAGGATGAAGCGGGCGTTGGCGTGGTCCGGCGCCGGGCGGTCGAAGCCCATCCAGAGGGTGTAGCCGGTGCGCGCCCCGGCGGAGCAGACGTTGGTGTGGGTGTTGTGGCCGTCGAAGCCCCAGGCCATGATGACCCGCTCGGCAAAGCCGTCTTCCCCGTGGCGCCCCACGTGGTAGACGACGCGGTCGCGCCGCCCCGCCACATGGGCCTTGCGGATGCGGGCGGCGATGTCGTCCAGGGCCTCGTCCCAGGTGACCCGCTCCCACTGGCCGCTCCCGCGGGGTCCAACGCGGCGCAGCGGGTAGAGGACGCGGTCAGGGTTGGTCATCTGGGCCAGGGTCGCCGGCCCCTTGGCGCAGTTGCGCCCGCGGCTCCCCGGGTGCATGGGGTGGCCTTCCAGCTTGCGCACTGCGCCCGTCCCGGTGTCCACGTAAGCCAGGAGCCCGCAGGCCGCCTCGCAGTTGAAGCACACGGTGGGGACCAGGGTGTACTCGCGTTCCACGCGGCGCGGCCAGGTCGTGGCCTCGAGCTCCTTCCAGCGCTCCCACCGGTCGGCGGGGGGGCTGGAGGCGAGGCCGCCGTAACCGGGGAACTCCTTGCGCGCCTTCTCGTTGTCACCCATCTGCGCTGACGCCTCCTTGTTCTCGTGTTCCCGTCTGCCTCGGCGCCGGGGCCCTGCCCGTGCCCGTCATAAGCCCACCCGGGCCGTACCTGTCATTCGCCCGCCCGGGCCGCCGGCCGGAGGCTCGGGCCCCAGGCGGTCACGACAGCGGCACCGACTGGCCCGCTTGCACGTAGGCGTGCTCGTGGCAGAGGAGCCCGGCCAGGGAGAGGATCGCGCCGGGCACGAGCGCCACCGCCGCAGCGGCCGCCAGGCCCGCTATGCCTAGGGCCGTCCCGAGCCAGTACCAGGTTCCGTAGGCGCCACGTACCATCTGGCGGGCGGCACGCGCGGCGTCGCGGGTCGGGTGCGGGATCACCGCCTCGCCGAGGGCCAGGGCGAGTTGCACGGCGAGGCTGGCGATCATCACGTTCGCCAGGGCGCCGGAGGCCGCTTCCCCGCCGGGCACCGCCGCGCCCATGAGCAGGAGCGCCGCGCTCCCGGCCAGGGCGGCCTGCGCCAGGAGCTGCACCGGCAGGGCCGGGTTCTGCCAGAGATCCCGCCCCCTGGCCTGGGCGAAGAGGAAGGCCGTGTACATGGCGGTGAGGGCTGCCAGGATGATGCCGGGGATCCGGAGCGCGGCGCTCAGGGCGCCGCCGGCCCCATCAGGGCCGGGGATGGCGATGCGGGCGACGGCGTCGGCGGCCAGCAGCGCTCCGTAGGCGGTGATGATGTACGCGCCGCGCGCCAGCCAGGACCGCCACTGGGGCCGCAGCATGATGTTCATGAACCGCTCGGGGTGCTTCAGGTCTGCGATGAGGAGCGCCCCCGTGAGGCCGAGGAAAGCCAGGGCCAGGATGGTGGCGGCCAGCATCCAGCCGGGGCCGGGCGTGACTCCCAGGAGGGAGAGGAGGGCGGGCAGGGCATAGGCGCCGGCGGCCACCGACTTGGTCCAGGTGTAGGCCGACACCCGCCAGTCCCACGGCGCTCCATGGGGGACGTCGTAGGCGACCACGGCGGCTACCGCGCTCGATGCGGGGCTGCCCGCCGCTGGGCCCGGGGCCGGCTCGGCGGGGTAGCGCTCGCGCTGCTCGGCGTAGGCGTGCAGTTGCGGCATGACCGCCGCCCCCGGCTCGCGGGTGTACTCGCTGGCCTCGAGGTAGTAGACCTTGGGCCGGGTGCCCTTGTGGGGCTTGCGCACCTCGGCCTTGGACCGTGCGATGAGGTGGGACACCTCGCTCGCCGGGTCGGTCAGGTCGCCCACCATGATGGCCCGCTCGGGGCAGACGGCGACGCAGGCCGGCTCCAGGCCCTGGTCGATGCGGTGGGCGCAGAAGTTGCACTTCTCGGCGCTCTTGGTCTCCGGGTTGATGAAGATGGCGTCGTAAGGGCAGGCGGCGATACAGGCCTTGCATCCGATGCAGCGGCTGCGGTCGAAGTCCACGATGCCGTCCGGCCGCCGGAACATGGCCGATACGGGACAGATCGCCACGCACGGGGCGCTCTCGCACTGGTTGCATCGGGTCACCTGGAAATGGCGCCGCACGTTGGGATACGTGCCCACGTCTACCTGCTTGACGTACGTCCGGGTGACACCCAGCGGAACCAGGTGCTCAGCCTTGCACGCCACGGTGCAGGCGTGGCAGCCGATGCACCTGCGGTGGTCGATCACCTTGGCCCAGAGCGGCATGGACCTCCCCCTTCTCCGCCACCTGCGGCGCGAATTTCACCATACCATGTAGGGTACACTAATTAGGTTATATCCTGCCTGGTAGGGCGTCAATGTCCTCTGTCTAGTGAATGCGTGTCAGCGGCGGGGTTAGAAGCGGGGCCGCGGCGGCGCGGGCGCGTTCCAGTTCCTCGGGGTGGTTCACATTCATGAAGAGCTCCTCGGGGTTGCCGAAGGCGGCCAGTTCCGCTTCCGGCACCCAGCGCACGCGGAGGCGCGTGAGGAAGTCGGTGAGGCGGCCGCTGCCGGCGTGGAGCTCCGCCTCCGCGGCGCGGACGGCGCTCCGGCGGTAGACGGCGAAGAGGGGCTCGGCTCCACGGCGCCAGAGGGGGACGGCGGCCTCGGCGCCCGTGGCCTCCAAGGCCAGGCGTAGGTGGCGGGCGAGGTCAGGGCTGACCAGGGGCATGTCGCAGGCCACGGCCAGGCCGGCCGCGGCGCGTGATGCGGCGAGGCCGGCATGCAGCCCGCCGAGGGGACCCCGGCCGGGGAAGAGGTCCGGCACCACCCGTACCCCGTACCCGGCGAAGGGGCGCGGGTCGGGTGCCACCACGATCACCGCGGCGACCGCAGGCCGGATGCGCCCGATCACCCAAGCCGCCAGGGTCGTGCCGGCGAAGGGGAGGAGCGCCTTGTCCCGTCCCATGCGGCTGCTCTTGCCCCCGGCCAGGAGGACGGCGTCCATCTCCATCACGGCCTCTCCTCCAGCGGGACCGCAGGCGCAGCCGCGCCGAGGCCGGAGCCGTCCAGGAGTGCGGCGGCAGCCCCCGGCAGGATGACCGCCGTGGCGGGTGCCCCGGCCGGCAGGGGCTCCGAGCCGGGCGGGATCGCCACCAGGGCATTGGCCGCGGCAAGGGAGCTCAGGACGCTGGCCAGTTGCGAGCCCACGGGGCGGGCGCGTAGGGCCTCCCCGGCCCGGTAGACGGCCGCCCGGACGTAGCGGGTGAGCCCCGGGATGCGGCGCACCTCCTCGTCCAGGACCACGCGCACCTCGGGCAGCCGGAGGGGCCGGCGGCCGGCCAGGGCGGCGAGGGCTGGGCGCACCACGAGCGCGAAGGTAACCAGCGCGGCCGAGGGATTGCCGGAGAGGCCCACGAGGAGGGCGCCGTCGCGGCGCGCCGCCGCGATATTCTTCCCGGGCTTGATGGCCACGCGCCAGAAGAGCTGCTGCTCCCCGGCGCGGGCCAGGGCGGCGCGGATGTGGTCGTGGCGGCCCACCGAGGCGCCGCCCGTGGTGAGGACCAGGCGGGCGCCCGCCTCGGCCTCTCTGGCCACGGCGGCGGCGATGGCCGCGGCGTCATCCGGCACCAGGGGATGGAGTCGCGGCCGGCCCCCGGCCTCGGCGACCGCCGCCGCCAGCGCGTAGGCGGTGCTGTTGCGCACCTGGCCCGGCGCCGGCGTCTCCCGCACGTCCACGAGCTCGTCCCCGGTGGGGATGATGGCCACGGTGGGGACGCGGAAGACCGGCACCCGCCAGCGGCCCAAGGCGGCCAGAACCCCCACCTCCGGCGCGCCGAGGAGCGTGCCGCCCCGGAGCGCGAGGTCGCCGGCGCGCATGTCCTCCTCGCGCGGGCTGACGTTCTCGCCGGCCGGTACGGGGTGGAAGACCGTCACCTCGCCTTCCCCCTCGCGCGTCTCCTCGAAGCGGATGACGGCGTCGGCGCCCGCCGGGAGGGGGGCGCCGGTGGAGATGACAATGGCCGTCCC
>JBBITQ010000091.1:4771-5639 GCA_037440685.1 Clostridiales bacterium | reverse complement strand
AGCATCGCGAAGCCAAACCGCCGCAACCACCCCGACAGCCCCTGCGCCGCCACCTGGCCGTACGGCCCAGCCTCCAGCACAGCCTCCCCCGTGAAGACCCGGGACGACAAGTACACCCCCGTGGCCAGGACGACCGCGCGGCCCCTGAACACGAGCCCCGTCCGCGTCTTCACCCCGGCCGCCCGACCTCCCTCCACGACCACCTCGTCCACGAGCGCCTGACGCAACGTCAGCCCTTCCTGGCGGTCCACCACCGCCCGCATAACCCGCTGATACGCGCGCCGGTCCACCTGCGCGCGATACGCCCGCACAGCCGCCCCCTTCCCCGTGTTCAGCTCCCGCACCTGCAGCGCGGTGGCATCCGTCACCAGCGCCATCTGCCCGCCCAGCGCGTCTATCTCCCGCACCAGGTGCCCCTTGGCCGGGCCGCCCACCGACGGGTTGCATGGCATCAACGCCACGTTTTCCAAGTTCAGCGTCAGCATCAGGACCGAGCAGCCGAGCCGCGCGGCCGCCAGCGCCGCCTCGCACCCGGCGTGCCCCGCACCCACCACGATCACGTCATAGCAGCCCGCTTCATAGGCCACCGCCGCCCGCCTCCCCCGTCTCACTTGCCCAAGCAGAACTCGCGGAAGACGGTCTCCAAGACCTCCTCATCGACCGTCTCCCCCGTGATCTCCCCCACCGCCCCGGCCGCCAGCCGCAGTTCCGCCGCAGCCACCTCCACGGGCAACCCTTCCCCAAGGGCCCCGCGCGCCCGTTCAAGCGCCTCGCGGCACCGCTCCAGCGCCTCCCGGTGCCGCGCCCGGGTCACCAGGGCGCCCTCCCGCGGCACTGTCCCCGCCCACGCCGCCCGAGCCAGCACCGC
>JBBITQ010000091.1:0-4703 GCA_037440685.1 Clostridiales bacterium | reverse complement strand
CCGGCCGCCCGCAAAACATCTGTTCGACCAGGTGGCGGTCGATGCGCTGACGGCCCGTATCCACCTTGTTGATCGCGATCACCGCGCGCTCTGCGTCCAGAAGCCGCGCCACCTCCTCGTCCTCATCCGTCCACCCCGCCTCATCATCCAAAACGAAGAGGATCACGTCCGCCTCCCGCACCACGGCGCGGCTTCGTTCCACGCCCATGCGCTCCACCTCGTCCGCGCTCTCACGAATCCCGGCGGTATCGGCCAGCACCAGCGGCACGCCCGCCGCCACGATACCTTCCTCGATCACGTCCCGCGTCGTTCCCGGGGACGCCGTCACCAGCGCCCTATCCACCCCCAACAGGGCGTTCAACAGCGACGACTTCCCCACGTTCGGCCGCCCCGTGATCGCCACCCGGACCCCCTCGCGCACGATGCGCCCGCAAGCGTAGCCCGCGATCAGCTCCTCGATTTCCCTGGCGATCCCCGCCACCTGCGCCTCCACGTCCCCTTCCTCCAACTCCCCGACCTCGTCCTCCGGGAAGTCCAACAGCGCCTCCACGTGGGCCAGACACCGAACGATCCGCTCCCGCACCCCACGTAACCGCCGCGAAAGAGCACCGCCCAACTGCTCCAGGGCCGCCCTCCGGCCCCATTCCCCGCGAGCGCGGATGAGGTCGATCACCGCTTCCGCCTGGGCCAAATCTATGCGCCCGTTCAAAAACGCCCGCTTGGTGAACTCCCCCGGCTCCGCCAGCCTCGCGCCGGCCCGCAGCAGCGCCTCCAGCACCCGCGCCAGGACCATCGGCCCCCCGTGGCAACTGAACTCCACCACATCCTCCCCCGTGTACGAGCGCGGGGCCACCATCGCCAGCGCCACCACCTCATCCAGTACCTCGCCCGAGCCCGGGTCGACCACAAAACCATAACGAGCGCGATACCCCTCCCAACCGCCACCCGGCCGCACCGGGCGGAACACGCGCTCCGCCACCGCGAACGCGTTTCCACCGCTCACCCGGACCACGCCCAACGCCCCTTCGCCCGGTGGCGTCGCGATCGCCGCTATCGTGTCATCCCACCCCACCGCGCGCTTTCCCACGGCCATCGCGCCCCCTCCCCACAAACCGGCCCGATCTCGCTTCCCATGCCTTCCACCACAAAAAATAACGCCCGGCCAAACCCGGGCGCTACCTGCAAGCCATGCCAACGCGATCTTCCCGCGCGCTCCTGACCTAGTTCACCGGCGCGATGACCACCTGCCGATTCGGCTCCTCGCCGCGGCTCGTCGTCACCACGCGCGGATTCCCCTGCAGAGCCAGGTGAACGATGCGCCTCTCGCGCGGCGGCATGGGGTCCAGCACCACCTCGCGCCCGGTCCGCACCACCCTCTCCGCCATGCGCCGCGCGAGGCGCTCCAGGGCCTCGCCCCTCCTCCGCCGGTAACCCTCCACGTCCACCGACACCGCCACCCGCGCCCCAGACCGTCGGCTCGTGGCCAGGCCCACCAGGAACTGCAACGCCTCCAGCGTTTGGCCCCGCCGCCCGATCAGGAGACCCACGCCTTCTCCCTCCACGTCAACCACGATTACGCCGCGCTCTTCGCGCGCCACCACTTTGAGCGGCAAGCCCAATAAGTCGCCTACCTGCCGGACGAACTCGGCCGCGAACTCCCCGTTGGAGGCCCGCTCCCTCACCCTCACCTTCACTTCCCTGTCCCGGCGCAAGCCCAGGAGGCCGCGCGCCACTTCCCGCTCCTCCAGGATCTCCACTTCCGCCTCATCCCGGCTTATCCCCAGATCGGCGAGCGCCTCGGCCACCGCTTCCTCCACAGTGCGCCCCCACTTCTCCACCTCACGCACTCCTGCTTCCCCCTTCGGCGACTTTCCCCGCGGGCACCAGGTACTGCTGCGCGATGCTGATCAGGTTCCCCACCACCCAGTAGAGCGAGATGCCCGCGGGCAACGAGACCGTGATGAAGCCCACGAAAGCCGGCATCGTCCACAGCATCATCTGCTGCGCGGGCTGCTGGTTCCCGCCGCGCGGCGTCGTCATCCACATCTGGATGAACGTCGTGATGGCCGCTAGCGCCGGCAGCACGAACAGCCGGTCGGCGGCCGCCAGGTTGTTGATCCAAAGAAAATGCGCCCCTTTGAACTCCGGCGCCTTCAGCAACACCTGATACATCGCCCAGAGGATGGGCAACTGGATGGCCAGCGGCAAGCACCCCGAAGCGGGGTTGACCTTCTGCTCCCTCCACAGTTTGACCACTACCTGGTTCAACCGCTGCTGATCGTTCTTATACTTCTGCCGCAGCCTCTCCATTTCAGGCTGCAGCGCCTGCATCCGCCGCGCTGAGACGACCTGCGAGTACGTGAGCGGCCACAGCAACAGCCGCACCGCCAGCGTCAGCAGGATGATCGCCACACCGTAGTTCCCTGAAATCCGAAAGAAAAAGTGTAAGGCCGTTTCGAATGCCTGCAGCAAACCCTCCCACATGCCGATCCCCTCTTACCCCCTCCTGCCGTTCGTGCCCGGCACCGGGTCATAGCCCCCCGGGTGCCACGGACCGCACCGCAGCAGCCGCCGGGCCGCCAGATAACCTCCCCGCAGCAGCCCGTGGCGCGCAATCGCCTCCTCCGCGTATGCGGAACAACTCGGCACAAACCTGCAGGCGGGCGCCTTCCACGGCGAAATCCACCGCCGATAGAACCTGATGCAAGCGATCACACCGCGCCGCACCATCCCAGCGGTGCCCCCTCACTCCCCGGCCGACCGAACTAGTATACCCGCTCTCGCGAACAGCGATGCCACGGATTCCGAGAGTTCCGCAAAGCTGACATCCTGCGCGCCGCGCCGCGCCACCACCACAGCCGCCCACCCGGGGCCGAGCCGATCCCGCAGGCGCCGCACCGCCTCCCGCAGGCGCCGCTTGATCCGGTTCCGCACCACCGCGCCACCCAGTCGCCGCCCGGCGGCGAACCCGACTTTGCAGCCCCCGCCCTCCGTGCGCAGAAAATAAAGGACCGCCACCTTGTTAGACAGCGACCGTCCCATTTCGAACACCTGCTCGAATTCTCGCCGTGTGCGGAGGCGCCCCTCTCGACTCCGGCCCGCCATCTCGCGCCTCCCTGCGCCGGACCGCCTTCCGCTCAGACCGTGATCCGGGCCCGTCCCTTCAGCCGCCGCCGCTTCAGGACGCGCCTTCCGCCGGGCGTGCGCATCCGCGCCCGGAATCCGTGCGTCTTCTTCCTCTTCCGCTTTTTCGGCTGGTACGTTCGCTTCACAGCGGCTCCTCCAACTCTGCTCAGCCTTTAACCCTATGGATTATATCCGCCACGGCAACACCCTGTCAACTTCAGCCCGCGCGGCCAACCATTTCCCTCCATCCCGTCTTGGTCTTGCTGCCCTCAAACTACTGATGCTAGAATGAATCCCAGCCGCCTATGAGATCCCAACAGACTTCCAGGCCGGCTGTATCGGCGGTTATGCACAGCTTGTGAATAACCTTGTGCATAAGCTGTTAAAATCCTCGGCATCGCAAGCGCGCCGCGGCGCCACCGCTATACAGGCGCGCCCGAGCGGTCACAAAACCCCGGCAACAAGCCGAAGCCTTTATCGTTGGCAAGAGTCGCACACGCCACGGCACCGTCTCTGACTCCTTGGAGGGAACACGCATGCCTGACCTCGCCGATGCCTGGGCTAAAACGCTCGAGATCATCGCCCCCGACGTACCCGCCCACGGTTACCACGCCTGGCTGAAGGCATCCCAGCCCGTGGCGTTTCACGACGACGTCGTCCTGCTTGCCGTTCCCAACCGCTTCGCAAAGACCTACATCGAGGAGCGCATCGCGCCTCGCCTCCGCAGCATCATGGGCTTCTTGCTGCAGCGCGACGTCTCCCTGGAATTCTTCGTCCCACCGGAGGCCGACGAGGACGACGACGCCCTGCTCCCGCCGGCGCCCACCGCCGCCTTCGCCGAACCCGCCAGCGCGGCGCCGCAACAGCCCTATCCCGCCCTCAACCCCAAGTACGTCTTCGACACGTTCGTCGTCGGCTCCGGGAACCGGCTCGCCCACGCGGCTTCTCTAGCGGTGGCCGAGGCCCCCGCGCGCGCGTACAACCCGCTCTTCATCTATGGCGGCGTGGGGCTGGGCAAGACCCACCTCATGCACGCCATCGCCCAGCACATCCTGCAAAAGAACCCGGCGTCGCGGGTCGTCTACGTGTCCTCCGAGACCTTCACCAACGAGCTCGTCAACGCCATCCGCGACCGGCGCCAGCTCGACTTCCGCAACCGCTACCGCAACGTCGACGTCCTCCTCATCGACGACGTGCAGTTCATCGCCGGCAAAGAGAGCACACAGGAGGAGTTCTTCCACACCTTCAACACCCTCTACGAGTCGCGGCGCCAGATCGTGCTCTCCAGCGACCGTCCCCCGAAGGAGATCCCCACCCTTGAGGAACGGCTCCGCTCCCGTTTCGAATGGGGCCTCATCTCCGACATCCAGCCGCCCGACCTGGAGACGCGGATCGCCATCCTTCACAAGAAGGCCCAGGCCGACGGGCTCCACGTCCCCCAGGACGTCCTCGTATTCATCGCCGAACGCGTGCAGACCAACATCCGCGAGCTCGAAGGGGCCCTGATTCGCCTCGTCGCCTACTCATCCATACGCCACCTCCCCATCGACATCGACGTGGCACGAGAGGCCCTTCAA
>JBBITQ010000090.1:0-5643 GCA_037440685.1 Clostridiales bacterium | reverse complement strand
ACCCTGAACCCCCTTGTCCACATCGATCCCATCGGCGCCCTGATGTTCTGGTTCTTCCACTTCGGCTGGGCCAAGCCGGTGATGGTGAACCCGATGTACTTCGCCGACCCCCGGCGGGGCATGATGCTGGTGGCCGCCGCCGGGCCGCTGGCCAACTTCGCGTTGGCGCTGGTCGTTCTGGTGGCCGGGCGCCTGGGCGGGATCGACCAGGACACGCCGCTGGGCACGGTCTTGGCGTGGACGGTGCTCTACAACGTGTGGCTGGGGGTGTTCAACCTCTTGCCGCTCCCGCCCCTGGACGGCTCCAAGGTCCTCCTGGGCCTCCTGCCGGGCCGCGCGGCGTGGGTGGAGGACGTGCAGCAGTATGGCTGGATCATCCTCATCCTCCTGGTCGTGACGGGATGGGTGGGGCGGCTCCTGGACCCCGCCATGGAGGCGGTGCTGAGCTTTCTGGGCGCTGTGGCCCGGGCGGTGGAGGGGGCGGTGGGGGCTGGGGTATGATAGCCCTGGGGAGGCGATGGCTGCGGTGAGAAAGGGCAGGATCCTGAGCGGCATGAGGCCGACGGCGGGCCGGCTCCACCTCGGGAACTACCACGGCGCCCTCGAGAACTGGGTGCGGCTCCAGGACGAGTACGAGTGCTTCTTCATGATCGCCGACTGGCACGCCCTCAGCACCATGTACCAGGACACGGCCAGGCTGCGGGAGAACGTGCGGGAGCTGGCCATCGATTACCTGAGCGCCGGGCTGGACCCCGAGAAGTGCGTGATCTTCGTGCAATCCCACGTGAAGGAGCACGCCGAGCTGCACCTCCTCTTCTCCATGCTGGTGCCGCTGGGATGGCTCGAGCGCGTTCCGACCTACAAGGAGCAGCTGCGGGAACTGGAGGAGCGGGAGATAGCCACGTACGGCTTCCTGGGCTATCCCGTTCTGCAGGCGGCCGACATAACCATATACAAGGCCGACCTCGTCCCCGTGGGCAAGGATCAGGAGTCGCACATCGAGCTGACCCGCGAGATCGTGCGGCGGTTCAACGCCCTCTACGGACCCGTGTTCCCGGAGCCCCAGGCCCTCTTCACCGAGGCCCGGGCGCTGCCGGGGATCGACGGGCGCAAGATGTCCAAGAGCTATGAGAACTTCATCGCCATGGCCGCGGGGGAGGATGAGATCCGGCAGCGGGTGCAGGCCATGGTCACGGACCCGGCGCGCATCCGGAAGAGCGATCCCGGCCACCCGGAGGTCTGCACCGTGTACGCGTTCCACAGGGTTTACAGCCCCGAAGGGCTGCTGGAGATCGAGGAGGCCTGCCGCGGCGGACGCGTCGGGTGCGTGGAGTGCAAGCGCAGCCTGGCGGCGCGCCTGGCGGCGGCGCTGGCGCCGATCCGCGCCCGCCGCGCCGAGTGGGAGGCCAGCCCCCGCCTGGTGGACGAGGTGCTGGCGGCGGGGGCGGAGCGCGCCAGGGCGGTGGCCCGCGCGACCATGGAAGAGGTGCGGGCGGCCATTGGGATCTGACGGGGTGCCGGCGATGCAGCCGGGGGAGACGCCGGCGGTGCGGTCGGGGGAGAGCAGGTGGCCGGAGGTCAGGCTCCCGGGTTTTGAAGGGAGCCTGGAGACGCGGTTCCAGCAGGTCGAAAGCGGCGCGCTGGATGCCCGCGCGGTCCCCGTGGGGGCGGCGGTGCGGCAGGTGCTGGAGCATCTGCGGTCGGAGCGCGAGCTGGACCTGGAGCAGGCGACAGCCTTTCTCGGGCTCATGGCCCGGCTGCTGGACACGAAGACGCGCGCGCTGGTGCCTTCAGAGCCGGAGGCTGCGCCTCCCCCCGCCGACGCCGGGGAGCCCGAGGGTGCCGGGGCAGAGGAACTGGTGGAACGGCTGCTGGCGTACCGCGCCTTCAAGGAAGCGGCGGGGCTCCTGCGCCGTTACGAGGCGGAGCAGGCGCAGCGGTTCCCCTCGGGCGGGGCGGAGCCAGCGGAGCACACGCTCCGCAGCGACGACGTGGGCCTGGAGGAACTCCTGGCGGCATTCCAGCGCATCTGGGAACGGGCGTCAGCCCTCGAGCCGCGGGAGATCCCCCGCGAGCGCCTGACGGTGGCGAAGAGGATGGTCGACCTGGTGGAGGCGCTGCGCGCGGCGGACGGCCACCTCACCTTCACCGCCCTCTTCGCCGGGGAACCGAGCCGCCGCGAGGTGGTCGTCACCTTCCTGGCGCTTCTTGAACTGGTGCGGCAGGGGCGCGTGCGCCTGCGGCAGGAGGTCGCCTTTGGCGAGATCTCCATCCGGCTGGAGGAGGGCGATGGTGGTGAACGGCGATGAGCGGGGGTGCTAGCGGTTTCACCGAAGCGGGCGCGCCGCGCCCCGGACAGCTCCCCGTCCCGGGGCTGCCGCCCAACCGGCTCGTGCCGCTCCTGGAGGCCGTGCTCTTCGCCGCGACGGAGCCGGTGCCGGTGCGGCGCCTGGCTGAGATCGCCGGCGTGTCGGAAGGGCAGGTGGAGGCGGCCCTCGCGGAGTTGCGCGGCCGCCTGGAGGAGCCGGCGCACGGGGTGGAACTCCTCCGGGTCGCCGGCGGCTACCGGCTCTTCACCAAGAAGGCCTACGCGCCCTACATCGAAGCCCTGCTGCAGCCGGAACGTACCCAGCTCTCCCCGGCGGCGCTGGAGACGCTGGCCATCATCGCCTACAAGCAGCCCATCACCAGGGGCGAGATCGAGGCCATCCGCGGCGTCCAGTGCGATCACACCATAAAGACGCTCCTGGACCGGCAGCTCATCCGCGAGGCGGGGAGGAGGGACGGCCCGGGACGGCCCATCCTTTACGCCACCACGCCCCTCTTCCTGGAACGCTTCGGGCTCTCCGACTTGAAGGAGCTGCCTCCGCCGGAGTCGTTCCTCGCCCGTGACGGCGGTGCCGGCTGATCGATCCTCCCAATGCCGGGCATAATTCCCTCGGACGAAACGTTTTCGGGTCCGGGGGGAAGGGAAGGTGCTGCTCTGGCTCGTCGCGGCCGCCGTTGCGGCGGCGCTGGCGCTGGTCCTGGCGTCGCCCTTCCGCGTCGAGTTTGCCGGGCGCCTGGAGGGGGGAACCGTCCGCGCCCGCCTGGCGAACACCCTCTTTTGGGGCCTGTTGGCACGGGAGAGCGAGACTTCCTGGTCGGTGACGGGATGGCGCGCGTTCCCACCCGCTCTGAGGTTGCGGGCGGGCGCGGGGGCGCTGCCGCCGCCGGCGGTCGAGGTGGCGCCGGAATACTTGTGGCGGCTGGCCGGGCGCCTCCGCCAGGCTGCCACCGGCGGGAGCCTGGCGCGGCGGGCCGTGCTGGCGGCCCGGCCGTGGCGCGTGCAGCGCTTGCGCCTGCGCCTCGCCGTGGGGACAGGCGAGGCTGCCCTCACGGCGCTCTGCAGCGGGGCGGCGTGGGCGGCCCTGACGGCCCTGGTGGGCGCGGCGGGCGGGCGCGTGGGGTTCGCCCGCCCGCCCGAAGTGGACGTGGCTGCCGACTTCAGCCGCCGCGGGTTGGCGGCAGAGTGGGAATGCATAGCCGAGACGCGGTTGGGCCACATTATCATCGCCGGCGTGCTGGCGCTGTACGACACGGTGTCGCGCAACCTTGTCAAGGGGGCGGCGAGCCCCGGTGCAGCCACGCCGGCACACTGATGTCCTCACCGGGGAGGGGCGGGCGGTGGAACACCCGATCCAGGGCCTGATGAAGACGGCGATGGAGAGCATCAAGGGCATGGTGGACGTCAACACCGTCGTGGGTGAGGCGGTGGAGACCCAGGACGGCACCGTGGTGATCCCGGTGTCGCGCATCTCCCTGGGCTTCGTGGCCGGGGGCGGCGAATACGGCTTCGCCCGCGAGGGCCGGCGCGCGCCGGACGGCGAGGCGCAGGGCTGGCCGTTCGGCGGGGGGAGTGGCGCCGGGGTCTCGGTCAACCCGGTGGGCTTCCTCGTGGTCGGCGAGAAGACGATCCGGTTCCTCCCCGTGGACCAGCGGGTGAACCTGGAGCGGCTGGTGGACGCCGCCCCGGAGATCATCGACAAGGTCCAGCAGGCGTGGAAGCGGAACGGGCAGGCGCAGGCCGCCCGCGAGGACGCCGAGCGCGCGGTGGTGGAGGCCGCCCGCAGGGACGGCTACGAGGATGTCGACGAGTACGACGACATCTGAGGCGGGGACAGCCCCTTGCGCAGCCTTTGGAAGGGCGCCATCAGCTTCGGGCTCGTCAACATCCCCGTTCGCCTCTACACCGCCACGGAGACCAGGGACGTCCGGTTCCACATGCTCCACCGCGCCTGCCACACCCCGATCCGCTACCGCCGCTTCTGCCCGACCTGCGCCCGCGAGGTGGAAATGGAGGAGATCGCCCGCGGCTACGAATACGGCCGCGGTCAGTTCGTGATCGTGGAGGATGAGGACCTGGATGCCCTGACGCTCCGCACCGACAAGGCGGTGGAGATCCTCGACTTCGTACGCCTGGAGGAGATCGATCCCATATACTTCGAGAAGACGTATTTCCTCGAGCCGGCCGACGGGGGGGCCAAGGCCTACGCCCTGCTCCGCCGCGCCCTGGCCGATACCGGGCGCGTGGCCGTGGCCAAGGTGTCCCTGGCCGCGATCCGGGTCTACCGGGGCGCCGGCACCGCCGCCCCGGCGCCCGGCGAGATCCTCGTCCTGGAGACCATGTTCTTCCCCGACGAGATCCGGTCGTACGCGGAGCTGGAAGGCGCTTACCGCGCCGTGGACGTGGGCGAGCGTGAGCTGTCCATGGCGGTGCACCTGGTGGAGAGCCTCAGCGCGCCCTTTGCGCCCGAACGCTACCGGGACGAGTACCGCGAGGCTCTCCTCGCGGTGATCGCGGAGAAGGTGCGGGGGGAGGAGGTCGTGGCTCCTCCCGCTCCGGAGCCGGCCCGCGTGGTGGACCTGATGCAGGCGCTGGAGGAGAGCCTGCGCCTGGCGCGCGAGCACCGGCAGCGGCCTGCGGCGGCCGGACTCGGCGCAGGGGAGCAGGCGCGGGTGCGCTGAGCGGGCGATGGCCGGCCTCCCCCCCGATCCCCTCGCCAACCCGATATCCCCCATGGAACCGGTGCCGGCCGCCGCGGTGCCCTCCGGGGGCGACTGGGCCTTCCAGGTGAAGTGGGACGGCGTGCGCATGCTGGCCTTCTGCCGCGGGGGGCAGGTCCGGCTCCAGAACCGCCGCCTGCGCGACCGCACGCCCGCCTACCCGGACCTGACCGCCGCCCTGTCCGCCGCGGTGCGGTCGGAGGCCATCCTGGACGGCGAGGTGGTTGTGTTGCAGGGCAGCCGCCCCAGCTTCCCCCGGGTGATGGAGCGCGAGTCGGCCGTGGCCCCCGCGACCGCGACCGCCTTGGCCGCCCGGCTGCCCGCCCTCTTCATGGCCTTCGACATCCTGTACGCCGACGGCATGGACCTCACAGGACGGCCCTTCTAGGCGCGCCAGGAGACCCTGCGCCGCGAGGTGCGCGAGGGGGAGCGGGTCCACGTCACGGCGAACTTCGCCGACGGCTCGGCCCTCTTCCGGGCCGTCCAGGATCAGGGGCTGGAGGGCGTGGTGGGGAAGGTGGGCACCAGCCCCTACCTGCCGGGGCGCCGGAGCCGTTCCTGGGTGAAGGTGAAGGTGCGGCGCCGGACGGACTGCGT
>JBBITQ010000089.1:0-5688 GCA_037440685.1 Clostridiales bacterium | reverse complement strand
GCTGGAAGAGCCCGGTGAAGTTGGGCAGCACGACGGCGAAGAGGAGGATCATCATGCCGGCCCCGGCCGCGGCGATGATCTTCGGATAGATCGTGGCGGCTCTGATCCTCTGGTTCAGGGCATCCTCCTTCTCGAAGTGCTCCGCCAGGCGCCGGAAGGCGGTGTCGAGAAAGCCGCCCACCTCGGCGGCCGCCAGCATGGGCGCCACCAAGGGCGGGAAGCGCTCCCCCCTGCGGGCCACGGCCTCGGAGAGAGCGGCGCCCCTCTCCACGTCGGCGATGATCTCCGGCAGCATCCCCGCCAGGGCGCGGCCCGGCGCCTGCTCCGCCACGCTCTGCATGGCCTGGAGCACTGGGACCCCCGCCTCCAGGAGCGTGGCCATCTGCCGGCAGAACACGGCCAGCGTGCGCGCGTCCGCGCGCCCCTGGTGCGCCCTTGCCGCCTTCCATCCGCGGCGCAGCAGGGGGCCCAGGTCCCTGCTCACGTCCAGGCTCGTCACCAGAAACCCGCCGGCGCGTAGGGCTTCCACAGCCTTGCGCGCGTCCGCCGCCTCCACGGTCCCGCGCACCCGCCGTCCCCGCTCATCCCTGGCGGTGTAGCCATAGGTGGGCATCGCTCACCCTCCCAGGCCGGTCGCGCCCCAGCCCCCCCCCGCCCGCTCGCGGTACTGCTCCTCGCTGATCTGACCCGTTTCCGCCAGCCGGCGCAGGGACGCCTCCATGGTGCACATGCCGAACCGGGCGCCGGTCTGGATAGCGGAGACGATCTGATGGGTTTTGCCCTCGCGGATCAGGTTCCGCACCGCCGGGGTGGCCACCAGCACCTCGCATGCCACCACCCGCCGGCCCGGCACGACGGACGGCACCAGCGCCTGCGCCACGATCCCCCGCAGCACCCCGGCCAGTTGCACCCGCACCTGCTGCTGCTGATGGGGCGGGAAGACGTCGATTATGCGGTCCACGGTCTGGGCGGCGTCGATGGTATGCAGGCTGGACAGGACCAAGTGGCCCGTCTCGGCCGCCGTCAGCGCGATGGCGATCGTCTCCAGGTCGCGCATCTCGCCCACCATGATCACGTCCGGGTCCTGCCGCAGGGCGGCGCGGAGGGCCCCGGCGAAGGAGTCGGAGTCGATGCCGATCTCACGCTGGTTGATCACGCTCCGGTTGTGCCGGTGCAGGTACTCGATCGGGTCCTCCAGTGTGATCACGTGGCAGCTCCGCTCGCTGTTGATCAGGTTCACCATGGCGGCCAGAGTGGTGGACTTGCCGCTCCCCGCGGTGCCGGTGACCAGCACCAACCCGTTCTGGAGCCGGGCAAAGGACGCCACCACCTCCGGCAGACCGAGTTCATGGAGGTGCGGCACCCGCACCGGGATGAGCCTGAGGGCGGCGGCGAGGCTGCCGCGCTGCCTGTAGACGTTCACGCGGAACCTCCCCACCCCCGGCAGGCTGTAGGACAAGTCCACGTGGCCGCACTCCTCCAGCCTAGCCCGCTGCGCACTGCCCAGGAGGGGGTGCAGGATCGCCTCCACCTGGGCGCGCGAGAGCGGGATGTCGTCGGCGCGCACCAGTTCCCCGCCCAGTCGGAAGACGGGCGGGAACTCGACGGTGACGTGGATGTCGGAGGCACCCGCCGCCTGGGCGCGGCGCACCAGTTCCTCCAGCGGCCCGGTCTCCGGCAACCCTCACACCTCCCAGAAAGCGACGCGCTGCACTTCCTCCAGGGTGGTGAGGCCCAGGCACGCCTTGCGCACCCCGTCCTCCGGCAGGGTGACCATGCCCTCGGCGACCGCCCGGCGCCGGAGGCTCGCGGCCGGCTCGCCGGCCGCCACCGCCTCGCGCAGGGCGGGCGTGAGGGAGAAGAACTCGGCGAGGGCGATGCGCCCCCGGTACCCGGTGCCGTTGCAGTAATGGCAGCCGCGGCCGCGACGGAAGCGCCGGGCGTCGGGTCCCAGGTGGAAGAGGAGCCGCTCCGGGGCTTCGGGGGCCAGTTCGTACTCTTCGGCGCAGTGCGCGCACACCCGCCGCGCCAGCCTCTGCGCCAGGGATCCGATCACCGCCGAGGCCACGAGGTACGGTTCCACCCCCATCTCGATGAGCCGCGTCACCGCCCCGGCAGCGTCATTGGTATGCAGGGTGGAAAGCACCAGGTGGCCGGTGAGCGCCGCCCGGATGGCCGTCTCGGCGGTCTCGGCGTCGCGGATCTCGCCGATCATGATCACGTCCGGGTCTTGCCGCAAGATGGAGCGCAGCCCGCTGGCAAAGGTGAGCCCGGCACGCACGTTCACCTGCACCTGGTTGACCCCCGGCACGTGGTACTCGACCGGGTCCTCGACGGTGACGATGTTCTTCTCCGGACCGTTCAGCTCGTGAAGCGTGGCGATGAGCGTCGAGGTCTTGCCGCTGCCCGTGGGGCCCGTCACCAGGATGATCCCCGCCGTGCTGGCGATGGCGCGCCGGTAGCGCTCCATGGTCTCCTGCAGAAAGCCCAGTTCCTCCAGGCGCGTGATCGCCCGCCCCTGGTCGAGGATGCGGATCACCGCCTTCTCGCCGTGAACCGTGGGCAGGGTGGAGACGCGCAGGTCCACCTCGCGCCCCTTGTAGTGGAGGCGGAGGCGCCCGTCCTGAGGCACGCGCCGCTCGCTGATGTCGAGTTCGGCCATGATCTTGATCCGGCTGAGCACGGGACCGTGCAGGTCGGCGGGGAGGGACATGACGGTGCGCAGGAGCCCGTCCACCCTGTAGCGGACGCGCAACCCGTCGGCGAGCGGCTCCACGTGGACGTCGCTGGCACCCTCCTCCACAGCCCCCTTGATCAGGTCGTCGACGGTGCTCACCACCGGGGCTTCTGCGCCCGAGGACTCCTCACCCCTGCCCGGGGGTTCCGCCGCTCCCTCCGCGGGCGCGCTGTAGAGGCGCCGGATGGCCCGCTGCAGGGCGCTCCGGGTGACCACCACCGGTTGGATCCTCTTGCCGAAGACGTAGCTGAGCTCGTCCAGAAAAAAGACGTACAAGGGGTCGACGATGGCGACGGTGATCGCCTCGTCGGACTCGGCCACCGGCAGAACCTCGTACTGCCGCGCCACCACCTCGGGGAGGCGGCGGGCCACCCCCTCGTCGACCTGGAGCTGGCTGTCGCCCACGAAGGTCATGCCCGCCTGCTCCGCCAGGGCCCGGGCCAGGTCCACCTCGGTGAGGAAGCCGAGGCGGACCAACGCCTCGCCCAGGCGGCAGCCGCTCCGCCGCTGCTCTTCCACCGCCCGCGCCAGTTGGTCTGCCGTGATCATACCCCGGCGCTGCAGTATCTCGCCGAGACGCATCCTCTCCTGCCGCACCGTCACCGCCATCCCCGGTCACCTGCCGTCACTCACGGCTTAGGCGGCGGACCCTCATTTCCCGCGCCCAACGCTAATTTCGAGTCATCGGTGCGGGTGATTTAACAGCGGCGGGGTCTCGCGCCGCGCCCGCGGCCGCATCCCCGCCGCGCGCCGGGCCGCGCGCCTTAGGAACCAGCGCCGGGGATCCAGAGCCCGCGCCAGTAGCGCAGCGCCAGGGCCGCCACCGAGGCGCGCGGGACGCCGCGGGCGGCCACCGCGGGGATGCGGCGCACCTTATCCTTGCCCCGGAGCACTCGGATGGTGCCCAGGGTCTGCCCCTCCCGGACCGGCGCCACCACGGGACCGGAGAGGGTGAGTTCGCTCTTCACCAGTTTCCTCTCGGCCCGCGGGACGGTGATCGCCACCGTCTCCGCTGGCACCACAGGCACTTCCCGCTCCCGGCCCTCGTAGAGGCGCACCTTCCCCACCGCCTTCCCGGCCGCGGCGAGGCGCACGGTGTCGAAGGCGGAGAAGCCCCAGTCCATGAGCCGGTAGATGTCCCGCTGGCGGTCCTTGGGCGTCGCCGCCCCCATCACCACGGCGATCAGCCGGCGCGCCCCCTGCTTGGCCGTCGCCGCCAGGCAGTACCCGGCCTCCTCGGTCCAGCCGGTCTTCAGGCCGTCCATGCCGGGGTACTCGACGAGCCCGCGGTTGAAGTTGGTGAGCCAGAATTTCTTTCCACCCTTCTGGAACCAGTACTCCCACATCCGGGTGTAATTGAGGACATCGGGGTGCTGGGTAACGAGGTGCCGGGAGAGGAGCGCCAGGTCGTAAGCCGAGGTGTAGTGGGGGGCGTCGCCCGGCAGGCCGCTCGGGTTGCCCCACAGGGTGTCCTTCATGCCAAGGTCGCGGGCTTTGGCGTTCATCATGTCCACGAACCCGGCCACGCTGCCCCCGATGTGCTCGGCCAGCGCGATCGTGGCGTCGTTGGCGGAGGCGACCGCCACGCCGATGAGGAGTTCCCGCAGCTTGACCTGGTCTCCCCCCTCCAGGAACATGGTGGTCTCCTCATCGCTCTTGCGCATGGCGTGGTCGCTCACGCTAACGATGTCGTCGATGGAGGCCTTGCCCTCCGCCAGGGCGTCCAGGACCACATCCATGGTGGCGATCTTGGTGACGCTGGCGGGGGCGCGCCGCTCGTGGGCGTTCTTGGCATATAGGACCTGGCCGGAGTCGGCGTCCACAAGGATCGCCGACGGCGCCGACACCTCCGGACCCGGCGGGGCGCCCTTGAGGAGGGCCTGGGTGAGGATGGCCTCGTCCGCGCGTTCCGACGGCGCCTCGTCCGGCAAGGCCGCCACGACTAGGACCAGAAGGGCCCCCAGGAGGGCCAGGGTCACGAGCAGGCGGCGGCTCTCGGGCACCACCTGCCCCCACCGGCCGGGAAACCAGCGCCAGGCACCCACGCGGCATCCCTCCCCGCCATATGGGTATTCGCCTGGGAGGGCGCCCATGCCGCCCCAGCCCTCGCCCGGCCGGCGCGGCGGGGATCTTGCGGAACAGGGCTAAGACAGCGCTCGCGCGAGCGCGGTGGCAACGGCGGCGGCGTCGCCGGGGAGGAGCGTGCGGGGGTCGAGGAGCAGGCGACCGCCCTCGATGCGCGCCACGACGGCCGGCCGCGACTGCCGCAGCCGCGCCGCGAGGGCGTTCACGGAGAGGCGCTCCGGGACGACGGCCACCAGGGTGGTGGGCAGTTCCGTGCCGGGGAGGCTCCCGCCCCCCACCTGGGAGAGGCCGGGGCAGACCTCGACGCGGGCGGCGCCGCCCGCCCGGGCCAGGATGAGACCGGCCAGCTCGTCTGCGCGGGCGGCCAGCTCCTCCGGCGGCATGGTCAGCATCCGGAGCACCGGCACCGCGGCCATGGCTGCGTCGGGGTCGCGGTAATGCTTGAGGGTGGCCTCCAGAGCGGCCAGCGTCATCTTGTCCACGCGGAGGGCGCGCGCCAGCGGGTGGCGGCGACAGCGCTCGACGAGGTCGCGCCGTCCGGCGATCACGCCCGCCTGCGGCCCCCCTAGCAGCTTGTCGCCGCTGAAGGTGATGATGCCGGCCCCGGCGGCGATCGCCTCCCACGCCACCGGCTCGCCCGGCAGGCCATACCGGTCGAGGGGGATGAGCGCCCCGCTGCCCATGTCGTACATCACCGGTATGCCGGCTTCCCGGCCGATGGCCACCAGTTCTTCCACCGCCACCGCGGCGGTGAACCCGACGATGCGGTAGTTGCTGGGGTGGACCTTCAGGAGAAGCCCGGTGTCGGGGCCGATGGCCCGCCGGTAGTCCTCCGTGCGGGTCTTGTTGGTGGTCCCCACCTCCAC
>JBBITQ010000088.1:5476-5716 GCA_037440685.1 Clostridiales bacterium | reverse complement strand
AGCGCGATGAAGCTCAGCGAGCTGCGGCCCGCCCCGGACGCGCGGCGGCGCCGCGGCCGGGGAGCCCGGGCGGTCTGCAGCCGCGCGCCAGGCGCAGGCCGAGGAGCGCCTGCGGGCCATGCAGCGGGAGGCGGAAACCCTGATGGCGGAGGCGCGCGCGGAGCGGGAGCGGCTGATCGCCGCGGGGATGGCGGAGAAGGAGCGCCTCATCGCGGAGGGACGGGAGGAGCGGGAGCGGCT
>JBBITQ010000088.1:0-5428 GCA_037440685.1 Clostridiales bacterium | reverse complement strand
GGACGTGGCCGGGCTGGTGACCGAGGCGGCGCGGCGCGTCCTCCGGCATGAGCTGGCCTGCCAGCCGGAGGCCGTGATCCGGCTGGTGCGCGAGCTCATGGCGGAGGCGGGCGAGCAGGAGGCGGTGACGGTGCGGGTGAACCCGGCAGCCGCCCCACTGGTGGCGGGACACCGGGACGAGGTCTGCGCCGATTTGCCCGGGACGGTGGAGCTGCAGGTGGTGGCCGATCCCTCGGTGGCGGCGGGCGGCGCCGTGGTCGAGACGCCGGCTGGGATCTGGGACGGCCGCGTCGAGACCCAGCTCGCCATCCTGGAAGAGGCCCTGCGGGAGGTGACCGGCGATGGCCGCTGACCGTGGCTTGGCCTGGCTGGGCATCGACACGGCCCGCTGCCGGCAGGCCATCGGCGCGGTGCGCCTCGTGCGCCGGGTGGGGCGCGTGGTGCAGGTGGTGGGCCTCGCCGTGGAGGCGCGCGGCCCTGCTGCTCAGCTCGGCGAGGTGTGCCGGATATACCCGCGGGATGGCGGCCCGCCCGTGCCGGCCGAGGTCGTGGGGTTCCGGGGCGAGCGCGTGATCCTCATGCCCCTCGGGGAGATGCACGGGGTGGGCCTGGGCTGCCGCGTGGAGGCCAGCGGTCACCCGTTGCGGGTCGGCGTGGGCGAGGGCGTGCTGGGGCGCATCCTGGACGGCCTCGGGGCGCCCCTGGACGGCGGGCCAGCCTGGAGGGTGGAGGAATGGCGCGGCGCCCATCAGCAGCCCCCGAGCCCCCTGGAGCGCCGCCGCATCAGCGCGCCCCTGCAGGTGGGGGTGAAGGCGGTGGACGGCCTGCTCACCGTGGGCCGCGGCCAGCGCGTCGGCATATTCGCCGGCAGCGGCGTGGGCAAGAGCACGCTGCTGGGGATGCTGGCGCGCGGGGCGGTCTCCGACGTCAACGTGCTCGCCCTGGTGGGGGAGCGGGGGCGCGAGGTGCGGGATTTCCTGGAAGGCGAGCTCGGCCGAGATGCCCTGGCCCGGTCGGTGGTGGTGGTGGCCACCTCCGAGCAGCCGGCGCTGGTGCGGGTGAAGGCGGCGTTCCTGGCCACCGCGATCGCCGAGTTCTTCCGCGACCGCGGCCGGGACGTCCTGCTCCTCATGGATTCGGTGACCCGTTTCGCCATGGCCCAGCGGGAGGTGGGCCTGGCGGCGGGCGAGCCGCCCACCACCAAGGGGTATCCGCCGTCGGTCTTCGCCCTCCTGCCCCGCCTGCTGGAGCGGGCGGGCACGTCCAGCCGGGGCAGCATCACCGGCTTCTACACCGTGCTGGTGGACGGGGACGACATGAACGAGCCCATCGCCGACGCCGTGCGCGGCATCCTGGACGGCCACGTGGTGCTCTCTCGGGACCTGGCGGCGCGCGGCCACTACCCTGCCATCGACGTGCTGCAGAGCGTGAGCCGGCTCATGGACGAGGTGGCCGATGCCCGGCAACGGGCGGCGGCGCTGGAGTTCCGGCGCCTCCTGGCCGCTTACCGGGAGGCGGAGGACCTGATCAACATCGGCGCCTATCGCGAAGGGGCGAACCCGGCCATCGACCGGGCGCGCGCCCTCATCCCGGCGATGGAGCGTTTTCTCCAGCAGGAACCCAACGAGATCTGGGACATGGAGCGCACCCGTGCGGAGCTCCTGTCCCTGACGGGAGGTGAGGGATGATGAACCGCTTCCGCTTCTCGCTGCAGAGGCTGCTGGACGTCTCGGGGAGCCTGGCCCGGGCGCGCCGGGCCGACCTGGCCGCCGCCATGGCGCGGCGCGAGGAGACCGCAGCCATGGCCGCGGAGGCGCGCCGCAACCTGGAAGAGGCGCGCACCCACCTGGCCGCGCGGCGGCAGGAGGGCATAGAGCCGTGGGAGTGGGCCGCCTTCGCCGCCTACCTGAGGCGGTTGGAGGAGAACGCGGCGGCTCTGGCCGCGGAACTCGCCGAGCGGGACGCCGAGGTGGAGCGGTGCCGGCAGGCGCTTCTGGAGGCGCGCCGCGGCGCGAAGGCCCTCGAGGCGTTGCGCCGGCGGGCCTGGCAGCGCCACCGCGCCGCCGTGGCGGCAGAGGAACGGCGCTTGCTCGACGAAGCGGCGGCCGCCCGGGCGGTGCGCGGGCGGGCCGAGGCGGCGGTGCCGCTGGAACAGCCGCCGGCGTAGTGCGGCCAAGGTCGTTGCCACAGATTACCCCCCGTGCGGGGGCGGGAAGGAAGGGGTGATGGAGGATGAGCGATTTGCTGGCAGCGGATGTCACCTGCAGCGCCGCCCTGGGGTTGGCGGTGCGGGCCTGCGGCACCGGCGCCCTGGCTGCTGAAGGCGCTCTGGGGATTGCGGCGTCGGGTGGCAGCGCGCGGCTCGGGGAGAGCGGCGCGTTCGCCCTGGCGCTGGCAGAGTTCCTCGATGCCGGGCGGGGTGGCGCCGCTGCGGTTGCCACGGCGGCATGGGATGCCGATGAGACTGCGGGAGCTGCGGCCGAGACCCGCCCAGGGGCGCCGGCGGGGCGGGAGGCCGGTCCGCCGGCGAACGAGCGCGCCTGGGGGAGCGAGGGCCGGGCCGGGGCAGCCGGTGACCGCGCTTGGGAGACCGAGACCGGTAGTGGGGAGGCCGAGACCGGTAGCGGGGAGGTCGGGACCGGCGCCGGGGCGCGCCGCGGCGCCCGGATGGATGACGTGATGCTGCACCTGATGGGGGCGGCGGCCGCATCCGGCGTGGTCTCGGAGCACGGCGCCGTGGCCGGGGGGGCATCCCCAGCCGCGCCGGTTCGGGCCGGCGCAGCGGCCCGGCGGGCGGAGGGCGGGGTGACGGCGTGGTCCGCGGCTGGCGTGGAAGCGCGGGCCGCCGCCACGGCTGAAGTGCAGGCCGGTGCGGGCATGGAAACGCGGGCCGGAGCGGCCGGGGAAGGGCGGGCCGTGGTGACGGCGGCAGCGCCGGCCGGCGTCCTCTGGGAGGACGGAAAAGCGCTGGCCGAGGCGATGGAGGAGTTCGCCCGCAGCGAATTCGCTCGGCGGGTCTTCGGGGAACTCGTGGTCGAGCACTACGTGAACATGGCCCGCGTCGAACAGGAGACCTTCGACACCATCGTCACCGACTGGGAGCTGTACCGGTACTTCGAGCGAGGGTGAGGGAGGAGCGATGGGAACACGCTTGGCTGGCAAAGTCTGCGTCATCACCGGGGCAGGATCCGGGATCGGGCGAGAATCGGCCCTGCTCTTCGCCCAGGAGGGTGCGAAGGTCGTGGTGGCCGATGTGAACGTGGCGGGTGGCGAGGAGACGATCCGGCTCATCCGTGAGCAGGGCGGCGAAGCGCTCTTCGTCCGCACGGACGTCACGCGCGCGGCCGAGGTTGAGCACCTCATTCGAGTGACCGAGGAGACCTACGGTAAGCTGGACGTGATGTTCAACAACGCGGGCATCTTCCCCGACGAAGACGGCTCGGTCGTCGACACGCCGGAAGACGTCTGGGATCGAGTCATGGCCGTTAACCTCAAGGGAGTCTTCCTAGGGTGCAAGTACGCCATTCCGGCCATGTTGCGCGCGGGTGGCGGCTCGATCATCAACACGGCCAGCTTCGTCGCCCTCATGGGTGCAGCGGTTCCCCAGATCGCTTACACCGCGAGCAAGGGCGGTGTGCTGGCCATGACTCGTGAGATCGCCATCGAGTTCGCCCGCAAGAACATCCGGGCCAACGCGCTCTGCCCCGGGCCGGTCGACACGCCGCTGCTGCGCACCATCCTGGCTGATCCCGCCAAGCGGCAGCGACGCCTGGTGCACATCCCGATGGGTCGCTTCGCCCAAGCCAAGGAGATCGCCTACGCCGCGCTCTTCTTGGCCTCCGACGAATCGTCCTACGTCAACGGCACAGCGTTTCTGGTCGATGGAGGGATCACCGCGGCGTACATCACGCCGGAAGACTGAGGGGGGCGACGATGTCCCAGCAGCGCCGTCGCGAGGAACTGATCCGCGAGGATATCCGTGACCTGCACCGCCTGGGCTATGCTCAGCAGCTGTTCCGGGAAATGGGCGGTTTCTCCAACTTCGCTATTTCGTTCACCATCATCTCGATTCTGACCGGGGCCATCCTGCTCTACGGCTACGGCCTCAAGTTCGCCGGACCGATCGTCAACACGGTAGGGTGGCCGCTTGTCTCCTTCTTCACCCTGATGGTGGCGGCTTCGATGGCAGAGATCGCCTCTGCCTATCCGACTGCCGGTGGGCTGTATTTCTGGTCCTACGTGGTTGGGCCTGGGTGACTGCCTGGCTCAATATGATCGGTCAAGTTACCATCACCGCCGGCATCAATATCGCGGCTGCCATCTACCTCATCGGGGCCGTCTCGCGGATCTTCCAGATTCCCGACGACACGACGATTCCGATCTTCGGCTCGCTAACCAACTGGTATTTTCAAGTGTTCGTCATGGTCCTCATCATGATTCCGCAACTACTCATCAATATCTTTGGAATTCGGCTGACGAGAATCCTCGGAGACTTTAGCGTCTATTGGCACATCATCGGTGGGGCCCTCATCGTGTTATTCCTCATACTGCTCGGGAAGTATCACAACAGCTTCTCTTTCCTCTTCGAGGCTCGCAACACCGTGAACCCGCTGGATGCGAGTTCCGCTGATCTGGGGGCCGGTGTGCCCGAGCCAGCTCTGGTGGTCGGGAACTGGGCTTTCCCTTCACCACTCTTCAATCTCCTCCCTGGGCTGCGCGAGTTTTACGCCCAGGCACCGCTCTGGTTTTGCTTCCTGCTCGCGCTCCTGCAGGCCCAGTGGACGTTCACGGGGTACGATGCGTCGGCGCACGTCGCCGAGGAGACCGTCATGGCACGCCTCAACTCCGCCTGGGGCATCTTCTTGTCCGTGGCGATCTCGGCTATCGTCGGCTGGATCTTGCTGGTCGTGGTCACCTGGTCGATCCCGCAAGGCGATATCGCCACGACGGCAGCCGATGCCTATCCGGTGCTCTACGTAGCCTATCAGAATCTGCCGACCGCGCTCGGTCATATCGTCGCGCTGATCATCGCCGTGGCGATGTGGTTGTGTGGGCTGGCCTCGATTACCTCGATGTCCCGCATGTGGTGGGCGTTCGCGCGGGACGGGGGCATGCCGCTGTCCGGGCTCATCAGCCGCGTGAATCGCCGGTACCGGACGCCCGTCTGGTCGATCGTCATCACCAGCGCGCTGGCCGTGCTCTTGACGCTGTACTCGGCGGCCTACTTCGTCGTGACGTCGATCAGCACGATCGCCCTGTACCTAGCTTATGTGACACCCACGTTCCTCAACGTGCGCAATCGCCTTACTGGTCGCGGCGAGCATACTAGTCGGGCGAATGCTCCGTGGAACCTCGGGAGTCTCAGTCCGGTGGTGAACATCTTGGCGCTCGGTTGGGTGGCGCTGATCACGATCATTTTCGTCTTGCC
>JBBITQ010000087.1:0-5720 GCA_037440685.1 Clostridiales bacterium | reverse complement strand
CATGCTCTTCACCGGCAGGCGCCACTTCCGGCACTGATCCGGGGGAGGCGGCAAAGGGGGGATCCCGGCGTGGAGCCGGTCTGGCGCAAGCACTACGAGCCCGGGGTGCCTTACAGCCTGGAGTACCCGGAGTACCTCGTGCACGACCTGCTGGAGGAGGCGGCGCGCACCCATCCCCGGCGGGCGATGACGGTCTTCAACGGGGGCCGGCTCACCTACGGCGAGGTGAACGCCCTGGCCGACCGCTTCGCCGGCGGCCTGGCCGCGCTGGGGATCCGCCCCGGGGACCGGGTGGCCATCCACCTCCCCAACTGCCCCCAGTTCCCCGTCGCCTTCTACGGCGCCCTCAAGGCGGGCGCGGTGGCCGTCCCGGTCAACCCTCTCTACAAGGGGACGGACCTGGCCGGCATCCTCAGGGATTCGGAGGCGCGCCTCCTCGTCACCCTCACAAAGCTCTATCCGTCCGTGCGGGAGGTGCGGGGGGAGGTCCCCCTGGAGCACGTCGTCGTCACCGGCATCAAGGAGTACCTGCCCCGGCGCCTGCGCCTGCTCTTCACCCTCTTCAAGGAGAAGAAAGAGGGTCACGCCTTTCCGAAGGGGGCGGACGCGATCCCGTTCCAGGGGTTCCTGCGGCGCGGGGTGCACGTGGGCGGCGGCGCCCGCGAGCCGTGGGACGTGGCGGTGCTCCAGTACACCGGCGGCACCACCGGCGTCCCCAAGGCGGCCATGCTGACCCACCGCAACCTGGTGGCCAACGCCCTGCAGGCCATAAGCTGGTTCCCGTCACTGCGCTACGGCGAGGAGGTCTTCGCGGCCGTCCTGCCCTTCTTCCACGTCTACGGGCTCCCCTGCGTGCTGAACGTCTCCACTGCCCTGGCCGCCTCGATGGTCCTCTTCCCCCAGTTCCAGGCGCGCGAGGTGCTCGCGGGCGTGGCCCGGCACCGGGTCACCTTCTTCCCGGGGGTGCCCGCCATGTACGTGGCCATGAGCCACCTCAAGGACCTTTCCCGCTACCCCCTGGGATCAGTGCGGCTCTTCTTCACCGGCGCCGCGCCCATGCCGGTGGAGGTGAAGGAGCGGTTTGAACGGCTCTCGGGCGGGAGCGTGGTCGAGGGATACGGCCTCAGCGAGGCGTCCCCCGTTACCCACGCGAACCCCGGGTACGGCCGGCACAAGCCGGGCAGCATCGGCCTGCCGCTGCCGGACACCGAGGCGCGGATCGTCGACCTGGAGACGGGGGAGCGGGAGCTGCCCCCGGGCGAGGAGGGCGAGCTGGTGGTCCGCGGTCCGCAGGTGATGAAGGGGTACTGGAACCGGCCCGAGGAGACGGCCGCCGCGCTGCGCGGTGGCTGGCTCCACACGGGTGACGTGGCGCGCATGGACGCCGACGGTTACTTCTACATCGTGGACCGGAAGAAGGACGTGGTGATCGTGGGCGGCTTCAACGTCTATCCCCGGGAGATAGAGGAACTCCTGTACCAGCACCCGGCGGTGAAGGAGGCGGCGGTGGTCGGGGTTTCCCACCCCCTGCGGGGCGAGGTCCTGGTCGCCTACGTGGTCCCGCGCCAGCCGGTGACGCCGGCGGAAGTCCTGGCCTTCTGCCGCGACCGGCTCCCGCCCTACAAGGTGCCGCGCCGGGTGCGGATCGTGGACGTCATCCCCAAGACCCTGGTTGGCAAGCCGCTCCGCCGGGTCATCCGTGAGCGAGAGGCTGAGGAGGGAGCGAACCCGTGAGCGCCATGTTCCCCACCATCGCCGCGCGCCGGGACATCGGCCGGCTGCTCATCTCGTGCCCGGACCGGCCCGGCATCGTCGCCGCCGTCTCCCAGTTCCTCTACGAGCACGGCGCCAACATCATCCACTCTGACCAGCACTCCACCGATCCCGAGGGCGGGGTGTTCTTCATGCGCGTGGAGTTCGCCCTGCCCGGCCTGGAGGAGCGAGGGAGGGACCTGGAGCGGGACTTCCAGCGGGTGGCCGCCCGGTTCCGCATGGACTGGCGCCTGGCCTACGCCAGCCGGGTGAAGCGCCTGGCCATCTTCGTCTCCCGCGCCGAGCACTGCCTATTCGAGCTCCTCTGGCAGCGCCGTGCCGGCGACCTGGAGGCGGAGATCGCCATGGTGATCTCCAACCACCCGGACCTGCGGGAGACCGTCGAGGCCTGGGGGGTGCCGTTCCACCACCTCCCCGTCACCCCCGAGACCAAGCGCGCGGCCGAGGAAGAGCAGCTCCGCCTGCTGGAGGGGCGGGCGGACCTCATCGTGCTCGCCCGGTACATGCAGATCCTCTCGCCGGAGTTCGTCGCGCGCTACCCGAACCGCATCATCAACATCCACCACAGCTTCCTGCCCGCCTTCGTCGGTGCCAACCCGTACGCCCAGGCCTACGAGCGGGGCGTCAAGCTCATCGGCGCCACCGCCCACTACGTCACCGCGGAGCTGGACGCCGGGCCGATCATCGAGCAGGACGTGCAGCGGGTCGACCACCGCTACGGCGTCGAGGACCTGAAGCGCGTCGGCCGCCACATCGAGCGCGTGGTGCTGGCCCGCGCCGTGTCCTGGCACGTGGAGGACCGCATCCTGGTGCACGGGAACAAGACGGTCGTGTTCGTGTAGGGCTGCCTGGGAGCTGCCTGCCGCGCGCTGCCCATTCCTGTGCCGGGGTAGTCCCTCTCCCATCCCCCCTTTTTCCCCCTTGGCAGGGGCCTGATGTTTCGGTATGATTGAGCTGGTTAGAAAAACATCGCATGGCAACATCACCGATGTTATGGGGTGATGGGATGAGGCGCAAGGTGCGGGTCCTGGACACCACCATGCGGGAGGGGAACAGGCTGCCGGTGTGTCATTCACCCCGGAGCAGAAGCTGGCGCTGGCCCGGGCCCTCGACGCCGCGGGCGTGGACATGATCGAGGTGGGGCACCCCGGCGCTGCCGCCGATGTGGACCGCGCCATCGACCTGATCGCCTCCGTCGGCCTGCGGGCCGAGATCGTGGTCCACTGCCGGGCGCACCTCGACGACATCCGCCGCGCCGCGCGCCTCCCCGTCCACCGCATTGCCGTCTTCCTGGGCACTTCCCCCGTACACCTGGAGAAGAAGCTGGGCCTCACCCGGGACCAGGCGCTGGCCCGCATCCGCGAGGCGGTCGGCGCCGCCGCTGCTTCCGGCAAGCGGGTGCGCTTCAGCGCCGAGGACGCCTTCCGCACCGACCGGGGCTACCTGCGGGAGGTCTGCGGTGTGGCTCTGGAGGCCGGCGCGGACCGGATCGGCCTGCCGGACACGGTGGGGGCCGCGCGGCCCGAGGCCGTGCACCGCCTGTTCCGCTGGCTGGCGCGCGAGTTCCCGGGGGTGGAACTGGACGCCCACTGCCACAACGACCTGGGCCTGGCGGTGGCCAACACCCTCGCCGCGGTGCGCGGAGGGGCGACCTGCGTCCACGTCTCGGTCAACGGGCTGGGGGAGAGGTGCGGCCTGGCCGCCATGGCGCCGGTGGCGGTCGCCCTGAAGGTGCTCTACGGGATCGACACCGTGGCATTGCGCGCCTTACCCGCCCTTTCGCGGATGGTGGCCGAGTGGACCGGCCTGCCAGTGTCCCCCCTGGAGCCAGTGGTCGGCGAGAGCGCCTTCAGCCACAAGGCCGGGCTGCACACCGGCGGGGTGCTCAGGGACCCGGCGTCGTACGAGCTGTTCCCGCCCGAGCTCCTCGGGCGGGAGCGCGTCCTCGTGGTGGACAAGCTCACCGGGCGCGCCTGCGTGCGCTGGCGGCTGGAGCGTCTCGGGGTGAAGCTTGACGAGCGGTGGCTGGAGCGTGTGGTGAGCGAGATCAAGGAGCGCGCGGGGGCGCAGGCCCTGGGGGATGAGGAGCTGCTCCGGCTGGCGGGCCAGGTGGCTGCCGCCGTCTCGGGCAAGGAGGGTGACGATGGAGGCTGCGGGTTGGCTGATCGGCGCTGAGGTGGAGGGACGGGCGGGTGCGGCCGCGGACCCGCTCCAGTTCTACCGGGAGATGACGCGCCGGAACATCGGGGTTTACAGCGAGGAAGAGCAGGAGCGCCTGCGGCGGGCGCGCGTCTTGATCTGCGGCCTGGGCGGCGTGGGGGGGATGGAAGCCATCCTGGCCGCGCGGATGGGGATCGGGGGCATAACGGGCATCGACCCGGACGCCTTCGACGCCACGAACCTCAACCGGCAGATGCTGGCCACGGTCTCCGCCCTGGGCCGGCCCAAGGCGGAGGTGGCGGCCGCCGTGCTGCGGGACATTAACCCGCACGCGGAGATCCGCATGGTGACCGCCCCCATAGACGAGGACAACGTGTGCGAGCTGATGCAGGGCCACGACCTGGTGCTGGAGGCCGTGGACGACATGCCCTCACGGGTCATCATCCACCGGACGGCGCGCCACCTGGGGATCCCGAGCGTCGGGATGTCCGGGAGCCCGCCGCACCGCGGCTTCGTCTCGTCCTTCTTCCCGGACGGCGTCCCGTACGAGAAGGCCCTCAACCTGCCCGGCCTGGACCGCAAGCTCACCGACCCGGCGCTGCGGCGGGAGATCGCCGAGATCAAGAAGCGGCGCGCCCGGTACTCGGTGGAGCGGGGGGCGCCGGTGTGGTGGGCGGAAGCCTACGCCGAGGGACGCGCGGGCTGGATCATCACCCCCGTCCGCGCCGTGCTCCTGGCCACGTTCGCCTTCCACGAGGCGGTGCAGATCCTGACCAGGCGTCGGCCCCTGGCGCCGGCCCCGCGGGCGATCCTCATCGACCTCGACGCCGACCCGCCGGTGCGGGTGGCCGGTCCCCCGCCCGGGGGGTGGGACCCTGCCACGCTCTGACCACGCGGGGCTGGCGGTCCTGAGCCTGGTCCACCTGCTCGTCGACGCCCACCTGACGTTCATACCCCTGGCCCTGCCGGCGTTGACCGTGGCGGGGAGGGTGAGCGTGGGGGAGGGCGCGGCCATGGCCGCCCTGTTCACGGGAGTGGCGCTGGGGCTGCAGCCCCTCTTCGGGGGCGCTAGTGACGGCGGCGCGGCCCGCTTCCGCAGGCTGTCCCTGGCGGGGGGCGCATGGGCCGGCGCCGTCCTGGCCCTGTGCGCGCTGCCCCTGCCGCCGGCCGTCCTCGCCGCCTGCGCGTCGGTGGCCGGCATGGGCGTGGCCGCCTTCCATCCGGCGGGCGCGGCCCTTGTGCATGCCATGGGCAGCATGGAGGGGGGCGGCGCGCCGGCGCGGCGCGGACGGCGGATGGCGGTCTTCCTGGCCGCGGGGAACCTCGGTTGGGCGCTTCCGCCGCTCGTCCTCCCGCGTCTCCTGCAACGATTCGGGCTGGCGGGCCTGGCCCTGGCCGGGCTGGGCGGCGCCGCGGCCGTGGCGCTCCTCCTCGCCCTCCTGCCGCGGGGAGCCGGGGCGGCCGACGGTGCCGGCACGGCCCGGGGGGCAGGCGCGGCGCCGGGAGCGGCCGGAGCGGCGTGGGGGCACACGGGGGCGGCGGGAGCACGGGCGCTGCCAGCGGCTGTGCTGGCCCTGGTCCTGGTGGTGGCCCTGCGCTCGGCGGCCAACTTCGGCTGCCTGACCATCCTGCCCCTCCGCTTGGCGGCGGAGGGGTGGGCGCCCGGCGCGGCCGGCCGGCTCGTGTCCCTGTTCACTGTGGCCGGCGTGGCGGGTGGGCTGCTGGGCGGCCCCCTCTCGGACCGGCTGGGGCGGAGGGCGGTGACGGCCGCCTCCCTGGCCCTGGCC
>JBBITQ010000086.1:0-5841 GCA_037440685.1 Clostridiales bacterium | reverse complement strand
CCTACCGCCGGGCGGCAGGGCGTGCGCAGGGCGTGCGCGTGCTGGCGACGGGCGGGGCGGGTTTCAGCGGCTCCCACGCGGTTGAAGGGCTGGTGCGAACTGGCCCGCGCATCCCCTCTTCCTCTCCGGATCAGACGAGCAGCATCCGCATCGGCTGCAGGGTGCGGTTGAAAGGGTTTAGCACCAACCCGAGAATCTCCAGCGTGACGACCCCGAGGAGTGCCTCATCCCCCGCTTCGCCCAGGATGACCGGAGTGTGTCCTTCCCCCTGCGGCAGGGTGATGTGACACTCGGAAACCTTGCGCTCGATGGAGGTCCCGTCGGCCAGGGTGAAGGTCATCGACCGCTTGGGGGACAACTCGATGGCCTGCCAGACGTCAAGGGGCAACACGGTATGGGTTGCGCCGCTGTCGACCAAAAACGACACCGACGCCTGCTTGCCCGTCGGGCCCCGGACAACCCCTTCGATGAACGTCAACCCCATGATCCCACCCCAGCCTAGCGCCGCAACAGAGACGCATACGCCTTCACCACCATACTACCCCATGACGAGCTCGGACGGCTACCGCCCGGCGTACATCCGCTCGTAATAGGCCCGGTACTCGCCCGACTTGACCCGTTCCCACCAGGGGCGGTTCCCCACGTACCAGCGGACGGTCGCCCGCAGCCCCGCCTCGAAGCTCCAGCGGCGCTCCCAACCCAGCTCGCGCCGGAGCTTCTCCGACCCCATGGCGTAGCGCCAGTCGTGGCCCGGCCGGTCGGCGACGAAGCGGATGGGGCAGCCGGGCGCCCCCGGCTCGTCCGGCATGCCGAGCTCGCGCAGGATGGCGCGGACGATGTCGATGTTCCGCCACTCGTTCTCCCCCGCGACGTTGTACACCTCGCCCGGCCGGCCACCCCGCAGCACCAGGTCGAGGGCGCGGCAGTGGTCCTCCACGTGGATCCAGTCGCGGATGTTGCGGCCGTCGCCGTACACCGGGACCGGCTTGCCCTCGAGGGCATTCGTGATGGCCAGGGGGATGAGCTTCTCGGGGAACTGGTAGGGGCCGTAGTTGTTGGAGCAGCGGGTGATGAGCACCGGCAGGCCGTAGGTGCGGCCGTAGGCGCGCACCAAGAGGTCCGCCCCCGCCTTGCTGGCCGAGTAGGGGCTGTTGGGCCGGAGGGGGCTTTCCTCCGTCCAGGGGTCCTCCCCCTCGGCCAGGGTGCCGTACGCCTCGTCGGTGGAGACGTGGAGGAAACGCCCCACGCCGTGCCGGCGGGCGGCGTCCAGGAGCACCTGGGTGCCGAGGACGTTGGTGCGCAGGAAGACGGACGGGTCCTCGATGCTGCGGTCCACGTGGGACTCGGCGGCGAAATTGACGATGGCATCCAGCCCGCCCCACGCCTCCCGCGCCGCCGCCACCGCCCGCTCCACGTCGGCCGGGTCGGCGATGTCGCCGCGCACGAACCGGTAGCGCGGATCGGCCTCCACGTCGCGCAGGTTCTCCAGGTTGCCGGCATAGGTGAGTTTGTCCAGGTTGACGACGCGGCAGTCCGCGTACTCCGCCAGCATGTGGCGGACGAAGTTGCTCCCGATGAACCCGGCCCCGCCGGTGACGAGCAGACGCATTGGAATTCCCCCTTCAGATCACGGAGCGCCCGCATCCAATGCGCCGGCGGCGCGTGCCAGCCGCTCATCGAAGGTGATGAGCGGCGCCCTGAGCGCCCTGGCCACGTACAGGTACGCCGCGTCGTAGGCGGTCAGGCCCGTGTCCAACGACATCTGCAACACCGCCGGAAAGTCGACTTCCACCCAGCGCACGTCGAGGACGAGCGCCAATTCGAGGGCGGCTCGGATCGCGGCCGCCCGCTCGGGGTGGGCGAGACATTTCTTCCGCGCCACGCTGACGAGTTCAAAGGGCAAGAGGAGCGGCTCGTAAAGGACTGCGCCGCGCAGCAGGGCGACCGCCTCGTCAGCGCGTGGCTCGCCGAAAGCCAGGGCGGCGATGACCGAAGCGTCAGCGACCTTGGCCTTCATCGCCAGCCGGCGACCTCAACGTTCATCCCGCTCGGCACGGATCATCGCCGCCGCCTCGTCCGGCGTGGTCAGACCCATCTGCCGCACGCGGTCATGCAACTCCGCCACCGAAAGTCCTCGCGGTCGCAGGGCCTCTTCGAGGAGCGCCAGCACCTCGCCCTGCAGCGAGCGATGGTGGCGCCTGGCCCGCGCCCGCAGCTGCTCCACAAGCGCCTCCGGGATGTTTTTCAAAGTGAGGTTGACCCCCATCCGCTGAGCCGCCTCCGCTCACACCCTGGTTCCGCTACGGTTCCATTGTGGTTCCATTATATGAGGCGGACCGCACCCCGTCAATGCGACCCATGGACCGGTCGCACCCTCACCGGAACCTGGTCGTCCAGTCGAAGCCGATGGACGGGTCGTTCCAGGGCAGACGCTTCTCGTCGGGGTCGGCCGGGTTGTAGGACTCGGTGGTGAAGTAGATAATCACGGCCGGCTTCTCCCCCAGCACCCGGTAGCCGTGGGCCACGCCCGCCGGGATGAGGAGGAGGATGGGGTTGTGCTCGCCCATGTAATAAACGTCGGTCTGCCCATGCGTGGGCGACCCCTCGCGCAGGTCGTGGAGCACCACCTGGGCGTTGCCCGACGGGAAGAACCACAGGTCGTCCTGCCGCTCGTGCCAGTGGAAGGCCTTGACCACGCCCGGATAGGTCAGCGACATGGACGCCTGCCCGAACCGGCGCAGGAGCCCCTCGTCGTCCCGCAGGATCTCCTGGAAGAACCCCCGGTCGTCGCAGTGCCGCACCAGCTTCTTCACCTTCACGCCCTCGATCAACGCGCTTCATCCCCCTCCTGGCGCCGCGCCAGGCACAAACCCTCCGCCAGGGCCTTCCGGGCGACGTTCAGCCAGAATACTTTCACAGAACCGAAGGACTTCTTCTCCACAACGGAGGGCATCCGCCGCATCCTCCTTGCTATAGTAGTCCTTGGGACTGCCTGCCTGCCATCCGTTCATCACCCGGGTAGCGACGGCTCACCGCCCAGGCGGGAAAAATGCTCTTGATCAAAGGTATAGATGCGGGTCACGCCAGACTGTTCCGCGTGCCGTGCCAGGTAGGCATCCGCGAAGTCCACGTTCTTATCCCGGTAGTCACGCAGGGCCTGCAGCAACACGAGCCGCTCCTCGGCTTCCACGCCATCGGCGACGATGAACTGGGCGAGCTTGTCGGCGATATCCCGGCGGGCAAGCCGATAAAAGGAATCCAGCGTCCAGACGATCTCGGCCACCGTGAGAGGCGCAAGGCGGAGTCTCACCTCGCCACGCTCCGCACGGGCCATCAGCGCCCGCGCCTTGGCATACATCTCCTCATGATCAGCGGTGAGGAAGCGCAGCACCAGGTTGGCATCGAGCCACACCTCCTCCATCAGCCCTCTCCGCCCCGGCCGAGGCGGTTCGCCACGCTGGCCCGGACAGCCGCCTCCTCCTCGTCAACGCCGACGAACGGTCTCCCCGTGGGCAAGCTGCCGCCCAGCTCGGAGAGGCGGGGACGCTTCAGCACATCCACCGCCACCTTGCCCTCCTCGGTGATTATGAAGACCAGCTCGTCGCCCACCTCAGCTCCGATAGCCTGGCGCACCGCCTGCGGCACCTGCACCTGGCCCTTGCCGGTGATGCGCGCCGTCACCATGGTCATGGCCATACCTCCGGCCACCCTCGTTATGGATCATTCATTGCTTTCATGTTATTCCATGACGCGCTCGAATTCAATGCTCAGAATATGCTGCCAGTCTCACCATGGAACGAGTTTGGCCGTGGTGCGTTTTCCGATCTCCCCGTCGTTGGTGACAAGATGAGTGTCCCCCTCGGACGCCCTGGCGGCCAAGTAGCCGTCCACAAAATCCAGACCGCCACGGTGATGAACCAGCCCGGCCAGAACGAATTCCTTCTCCTCACACACGACCTCCGGGGCCTGCACGAGGCGCTCTATACAATCCACCGCGTCGTCCGGTGAGTGGCGAAAGTAGTCCCCTTCCAACACATATACCACCTCGGCGACAACTGCCGGCGTAAGATGAAAAACATGTCCTTCTCGCCGCGCCCGTTGAATCAGAGCCTTCAGCCGCTCGGAGTATCGAGCGTCGCCGGCGAGGAGGTAGATCACAACGTTCGTGTCCAGCAACCAGGCCGCCAAGTCACGGTTCCCCCGTTTCCATTCGCCGACGTGCCCGCTCGACCCGTGCTCGACGCCGTGCATCCTCCACATCGAGCGGCTTCACCGGCTGGGCGATCCCGATCAACTCCTCCAAACTGCCGGTGCGCGGCAACGTCTCCAGGACAATGCGCCCCTTGCCGCTGACATAGACCACCAGATCATCCCCCTCAGATACACCGGCCTCGTCCCGGACTGCCTTTGGCAGCGTCAATTGCCCCCGCTGCAATAACTTCACCACAGGCATGGGTAATCACCTCGTGCTTCCAGCATACGTATTTTCGTGCAGAGGATCAATGCCGACATGATTGTCTCAGAATTGCTGTGAGTGATTCAGAGCCCGAATCCATCCGCCAGCGGCTCAGTCGCTATTTGCGGCGCCGGAAACAAAACGCCGGCTTATTTTCGAGGCTACGCCGCTGAGGACCAGGACGCCCAGCAGTGTATGGTTTTCAGAAGATGCTGGCGCGGCTGTTGTCCCCCAGGACCACCTTGACCGCCCGCGGCAGGCCGTCGGTGCGCGCGAGGACCACGTTGCGCCCGATGAGGCTCTCGTCGATGCGCGCCCCCACGTCGCTGATCACCGAGTCGGCCAGGACCACGCTGTTCTCGATCTCGCTGTTCCGCACCGTCACGTTTGGCCCGATGGAGGTGAAGGGGCCGACGTAGGCGTTCTTGATCACCGCGCCCGCGCCGATGACGGCCGGCCCGCGCACCACGCTGTTCACCACCCTGGCCCCGCGCTCCACGACCACCCGCCCATCTACCCGTGAGAGGGCGTCCACCTCGCCCTCGACCCGCCGCTCGATCCCTTCCAGCACCAGCCGGTTGGCCTCCAGCACGTCCTCGGGCTTGCCGGTGTCCTTCCACCACCCGGTGACCAGGTGGGGTTCCACCGTATACCCGTGTTCCACCAGCCATTGGATGGCGTCGGTGATCTCCAGCTCCCCCCGCCAGGAGGGCTGGATGGCCCGCACCGCCTCGTGGATGTGGCGGTCGAAGAGGTAGACGCCCACCAGGGCCAGGTTGCTGGGCGGCTCCTTCGGCTTCTCCACCAGCCGCACCACGCGGCCATCCCTGAGCTCCGCCACGCCGAAGCGCTGCGGCTCGTCCACCTCGCTCAACAAGATGAGGGCGTTGGGTCCCTCCCCACCCTGCGCCGCCGCGGCCGCGCGCGCCTCCTCGAACCGCCGGACGAAAGCCGTCACGCCCTCCCGCACCAGGTTGTCGCCGAGGAACATGATGAACGGGTCGTCCTGGAGGAAGTCCCGCGCGATGAGCACGGCATGGGCCAGCCCCCGCGGCGCGTCCTGCTCGATGTACGTGACGCGGATCCCCCACCGGCTCCCGTCGCCGACGGCCTCCTTGACCTCGCGCTTGGTGTCGCCGACGATGACGCCGAAGTCGGTGATGCCGGCCTCGCGGATGGCCTCGATGGCGTAAAAGAGGATAGGCTTGTTGGCGATGGGCACCAACTGCTTGGCGCTGGTATATGTGAGTGGCCGCAGCCTACTGCCAGTACCCCCACTTAAGATGAGTGCTTTCATCAGCATACCCCGCTGCCAACACAAATTAGAAATTAGCGTATTATAGAAACGGAAGGCAGCCCCAACCGTCAGAACTATGACCTTAAGT
>JBBITQ010000085.1:0-5896 GCA_037440685.1 Clostridiales bacterium | reverse complement strand
TCGACCACCTCGACGCCATGGACGACCTGCGCGAGGGGATCGGCCTCCGGGCTTACGGTCAGAAGGACCCGCTGGTGGAGTACAAGCACGAGGCCTACGAGATGTTTCAGGAGATGATCAGGTCGATCAAGGAAGACGTGGTGAAGAACATCTTCCGCGTGCAGGTGGTGTCGGAACCGGTTTTGGAACGGCACCGGGTGGCCAGCGACGTGGCCGCCACCCATGGCCCGGCGCTGGCCCTGGCCGGCGGCGGGTTCGCTGCCGCCGCGGGGGCGGAGGGGCTCCCCTATATGGACGAGGGCTTCTCGTTCCAGGCGGCGGGGGGTGGGGGGTACGCGCCCCGGCCCGAGCCGGTGCGGGTGCACAAGGTGGGCCGGAATGAGCCCTGCCCATGCGGCAGCGGGAAGAAATACAAGAAATGCTGCGGCGCTAACGCCTGATGAGTTCGGTGGGAGAGGTGACTGGTAGTGCTCGCCGAGGAACTGAAACCGCAATTGCAGGAAGTACGCCAGGTGCTGGCGGATCTCAGGAGGTCTCTTTGACCTCGAAGGGAAGGAGCGCCGGGTAAGGGAGCTTGAGGAGGCCATGGCTGCCCCGGACTTCTGGGCGGACCAGGAGGCCGCCCAGCGGGTGATGCGGCAGCAGAACGCCCTGAAGGACGTGGTGGATCGCTGGTGCGCGCTGGAGCGCATGGCTGAGGACGCCGCAGTGCTCCTTGAGCTGGCCGAGGAGGAAAACGATGCCGGCGTCCTGGCCGAGGTGGCCGAGTCGCTGGCCCGCGTGCGGGAGCAGGCGCGGGAGCTCCACCTGGAGGTTCTCCTGACCGGCCAGTACGATTCCCACGATGCCATCCTCTCCTTCCACCCCGGGGCGGGGGGCACGGAGTCGCAGGACTGGGCCGCCATGCTCATGCGCATGTACATGAGGTGGGCCGAACGCCGCGGCTTCCAGGTCGAAGTGCTCGACCTGCTGGAGGGCGAGGAGGCGGGAATCAAGAGCGCCACCCTCTCCATCAAAGGCCCAAACGCTTACGGATTCCTCAAGGCCGAGAAGGGCGTGCACCGGTTGGTGCGGATCTCTCCCTTTGACGCCCAGGCGCGCCGGCATACCTCCTTCGCCTCGGTCGACGTCCTGCCGCAGGTGGAAACCGAGGAGGAGGTGGAGATCCGCCCGGAGGACCTGCGCATCGACACGTTCCGTTCCAGCGGGGCGGGCGGGCAGCACGTGAACAAGACGGAGTCCGCCGTGCGGATCACCCACATCCCGACGGGGATCGTCGTGAGCTGCCAGGCCGAGCGGTCGCAGCACGCCAACCGGGAGACGGCCATGCGCATCCTGCGGGCGCGGCTGCTGAAGCTGCGGGAGGAGGAGCGGGAGAAGGAGCTGGCCGCCTTGCGCGGCGCTCAGACCGAGATCGCCTGGGGTCATCAGATCCGGTCGTACGTGTTTTGCCCCTACACCTTGGTCAAGGACCACCGGACCGGTGTGGAGGTGGGCAACGTGGAGGCTGTGATGGACGGCGACCTGGACCGATTCATCTACGCCTATCTGGAGCAGCGGGCGGCGGCCGGTTCGCGCCCGGAGGCGGCGGCGCCGAAGGTGGGTTCGGAGGCGAGGCGTTGATGCGCCTCTCTGCGGTCGGCGGCGCCGGAGACAGGGTGCCGGCGCGGGGCGGACGGGTGACCGTGCTGGGGGTTCCCGTCGACCGCGTGACGATGGATCAGGCGGTGCGCGTGGTCGAGGGGTTCATCGCGGCTTACGCCGCCGACGGCCGTCCCCGTCTGGTGTTGACGCCGAACCCGGAGATCATCTACGCCGCCCAGCACGACGGCGCGCTCCTGGAGATCCTCCGGAACGCCGACCTCGCCGTGCCGGATGGCGTCGGCGTTGTCTGGGCGGCGCGGGTCCTGGGGACGCCGTTGCCGGAACGGGTCACCGGCATCGACCTGCTGGAAAGGTTGCTCGCCTTGAGCGCGCAGCGCGGATACCGTGTCTACTTCCTGGGAGCCCGTCCGGAGGTGCTACCCAAGGCGGTGGACGCGGCGCGACGGAGGTTCCCCGGCCTGCAGGTGGCAGGGAGTCACCACGGCTACTTCACCCCGGCCGATGAACAGGCGGTGGTCGATGACATCAAGAAGGCGCGGCCCGATCTCCTCTTCGTCGGCATGGGGGCTCCCCGCGACCAGAAATGGCTCTGGCGGCACCGCGAGGAGCTGGGTGTCCCTGTTTCCATGGGAGTGGGGGGGAGCTTCGACGTGCTGGCCGGGGCGACGCGGCGGGCGCCGCAGTGGGTGCGCGATGCCCGCTTGGAATGGTTCTTCCGCCTCATCCAGCAGCCGCGCCGGTGGCGCCGCATGCTGGCCCTTCCCCGCTTCGCCTGGATGGTATGGCGCCAGGCGCGCCTCGGCTAGCACGCTATCCCCTTGTTACGACTTTATTACAGCGATTTACAACTGAAGAGGAATTCAGGCCCTTGGTGTCGAAATGCACGGAGAGCCGTCGGTGCCTCTGGGGGCCAAAGGATGATCCACACCATCGGCGTCACCAAGGTGCACGGGAAGCATGTGGCTCTCCGCGATGTCACCCTGCACATCGCGCACGGGGAGTTCGTCTTCTTGGTAGGGCCAAGCGGAGCGGGCAAGTCCACCCTGCTCAGGCTGCTGTACCGGGAGGAGCGTCCCACCATCGGCGAGGTCTGGGTGGACAACCAGAACCTCAACCTTCTCAAGCCGCGGGACATCCCCTACCTCAGGCGGCGCGTGGGCGTGGTGTTCCAGGATTTCGAGAGCAAGCTCCTCCCCAACAAGACGGTCTTCGACAACGTGGCCTTCGCCCTTGTGGTGACAGGAGCCTCCCGGCGGGAGATCAAACGGCGGGTCCCGGCAGTGCTGGAACTTGTGGGCTTGGGCGACAAGGCGCGGGCTTATCCACATCAACTGTCCGGCGGCGAGAAGCAGCGGGTGGTCCTGGCGCGGGCCATGGTCAACAACCCGCCTCTGCTCCTGGCCGACGAGCCCACGGGGAACCTGGATCCCCAGACCGCGCTCGAGATTATGGGCCTCCTGGCGGAGATCAACAAGCGCGGTACGACCGTCCTCGTGGCCACACACGCCGAGTACATCGTCAACGCTTTTCGCAAACGCGTCATAGCCCTCCGGGATGGCTCCGTGGTCCGGGACGAGGAGAGGGGGCTATACGCGGTTGAGGGCTAGGACCATAGGCTACCTGTTCACGGAGGCGCTGGACGGCATCCGCAAGAACGGCGTCATGAGCTTCGCTTCCGTCAGCACGGTGGCGTTGACCCTCTTCGTCCTGGCCGTCTTCGCCGTCATCGCCCTCAACGTACAGCACATGACGCGCATCCTGGAGTCGCAGGTGCAGGTGGTGGCTTACCTCAAGGCCGACTTCGATCGCGCCCGGAGGGACGACATCGTCAGGACGGCGCGGTTTCTCGACGGCGTGGCTGATGTCCAATACGTGACCAAGGAGGAAGCCCTGGCGCGGCTCAGGAAGCAGTTCGGGGAGCAGGCGGACCTCCTGGATGCCGTGGCAGAGAACAACCCCTTGGTCGACTCGCTGGAGGTCCGGCTGGAGTCGCCGGCGGTGGCGGACGGGGTGGTGGCCAAGCTGCGGGCCATCGAAGGCGTGGACAAGGTGTTGTACCGCCGTGACACCGTGAAGCGCTTGCAAAGCGTGGCCAGCGCGTTGCGCGCTCTCGGGACGGTTCTGGCCGGTTTGCTGGCGTTCGCCACCGTACTGATCGTGTCCAACACCATCCGGATCAGCGTGTTCGCGCGGCGCCGGGAGATCGGGATCATGAAGCTGGTGGGTGCCACGGACTGGTTCATCCGGTGGCCCTTCCTCATGGAGGGCGCCATGCTGGGCCTTGGGGGGGCGCTGCTAGCGGCCGTGGCCATATCCGCCGGGTACGTATGGGTCGTGGAGAAGGTGAACCTGATCCTGCCCTTCATCCCGGTGATTCCCGCCTCGCCCTTTCTCCTGGACATCAGCAAGGTCCTCCTGCTCTCGGGCGCTTTCCTGGGCGCCGCGGGGTCCCTGCTCTCGTTGCGCCGGCACCTGAGGGTGTAGGATGGGGGTGCTTTCAGCATGTCGTGGCGGAAGAGCATCGCCTTCCTGGTCGCCCTGGCCCTTGGCATGGGTGCGGCCATGCCCTCCGGGTTCGCCGACGAAGACAAGATCAAGCGCATCGAAAGGGACATCCAGAGGGCGCAAGAGGAGTCCAAAAGCCTCCAGAAACAACAGCAGAGGACGGAGGCCAAGCTGCGGGAGGTAAAGCGGCAGGAGAAGCTTACCGTAAGCGAGATCAACCGCCTTTCCCAGGAGATCGACCGGACGCAGAACAAGCTGGAGCAGGTGCGCGGGGAACTCGCCCGCGCCGAGGCCCGACTCGCGGCCACCACGGCGGAACTGGAACGGGCGGAGCAGCGGCTGGCCGAGCGGACCGAGCTCCTCCACCGGCGCGTGCGGGCTATATATGAACACGGCACCCTTACGTACCTCGATGTCCTCATGTCTGCCCGGAGTTTCAACGACTTCCTCACCCGTTTCGAGAACCTGCAGCGAGTGGTCTCCGGTGACGTGCGGTTGTTCTACGACGTGCGCGCCTGGCGAAGCAAGGTGAGCGAGCAGAAAGCCCGCCAGGAGCAGGACCGGGCGCGCGTCATGGCCGTGATGCAGCAGGTGGAGGAGACCAAGGCTCACCTGGAACGGCAGAAGGATGAGCGGGAGCAACTGTACCGGGACCTGCTGGACGATAAGAAGGCGCTGGAGAGGGCGCTTGATGAACTGGAAGAGAAATCGCGCCAGATCACGGCCACCCTGCGCCGCCTCGAGGAGGAACTGGAAAAGGAGCTCCGTGTCGAAGGGGCGCTGAAACTCGCCCATCCACTCCCCGGGGCGCCCGTGACCTCCCCCTTCGGCATGCGGGTGCACCCCATCCTCGGCAAAGTGCGCATGCACACGGGCATCGATTACGCGGCCCCCTACGGCACGCCCATCAGGGCGGCGGAGTCGGGCAAGGTGTTCCAGGCAGGCTGGATGGGCGGATACGGCCAGGCGGTCATCATCATCCACGGCAAGGGCGTGTCCACCCTCTACGGGCACATGTCCAAGATCAACGTGGAGTCGGGGCAGATGGTCAAGAAAGGGGACGTCATCGGCCTAGTGGGCAGCACCGGCTTGAGCACGGGACCGCACCTGCACTTCGAGGTCCGCATCAACGGTGAGCCGCAGAACCCGGCCGCTTACATCGGCCGGCTCATCATGTGAACTGTAGCCGCCCCTGCGATCTTCCCGCCGCGCAGCCGCGTTTTTCCCCAGCTGGGGACCGGGCATATAATCATAGTCATGGATGTTCAAGGCGGTGGGAAGATGGAGGAGCGTGACACACGCGGGGTCGAGGGGCCCGTGGGCGGCATCCCCAGGCGGGTAGCCGTCGTGGCGGCGGTGGCTATCGCCTTGCTCTCGAGCGCCCTCACATATACTCTGACGGCTTACGGCTTGCGTACGCCCCTGCGCGACCTCACGGGGCCGCGCGAGAACCTCGCCACCCTGCGAGAACTGTCCCAGTCCGAAGGTTTCCACCGTTTCCTATCGGTGCTGACGCTCATACGGGAGCACTACGTCGAGCAGCCCGAGCTGGAGTCCCTCATGATGGGGGCGACGCGCGGGGCGGTGGAGGCACTTGGCGACCCCTATTCGTCCTTCTTCTCCGCGAAGGAGTTCGAGCACTTCCACGAGGAGACGGGCGGGATGTACGGAGGCATAGGGGTGCAGGTCATCGATGAAGGGAAATACGTGGTAGTGGTCCGCGCCTTCCCGGGCACGCCCGGGGCCACCACCCCCTTCGAAGGGGCGCGGCCCGATGATCCCAAGG
>JBBITQ010000084.1:3552-5921 GCA_037440685.1 Clostridiales bacterium | reverse complement strand
TACCTGGTCAAGCCTTTCTCCTCCGATGAACTGGCCCAGGCGATCCGCCGCTGCGGAATCTTCGCTTCCGGCGGCGGTGGCGGAGCCAGGGGACGGGTCATCACCGTCTTCAGCCCCAAGGGCGGGGTGGGCAAGAGCGTCCTGGCGGCGAACCTGGCGATCGCCTTAGCCCTGGGCCAGAGCGGCAAGGAAGTGGTGCTCGTGGACCTGGACCTCGAGTTCGGAGTCCTGGCAGTGATGCTCGGGCAGAAGCCCAGGAGCAGCATCGTCGACCTGTGCCGCGGGGCGGAGCGGATCACCCCCGCCCATGTCCGGGAGACGCTGACCCCCATTCCGCAACTCCCCGTGAGCCTCCTCGCCGCGCCTCCCTCGCCGCACCTGGCAGCAGAGGTGGATGGCGAGGCCAAGCAGGAGCGCAATCGCAACTATGTGGAGGAGGCGATCCAGGCGCTCCGCGCCGGCTGGGATTACGTCGTCATCGACACCCCTGCGAATTTCCGCGAAGCGACCATGGCTGCCCTGGACCTGGCGGACGTCATACTCGTGGTGACCACCCCGGACATCCCGTCCCTGCAGAACACGGCCAAGGGGCTGAACATCCTGCTGAACCAGCTCGAGTACAGTCCGGACCGGGTGAAGTTGGTGGTCAACCAGGCCGAGCCCAAGCGCGGCCTGTCCGAGGAGGACGTGGCCTCGGCGCTGGAGCACCCCGTCTTCTTCAGCGTGCCCGCCGATCCCGCGGTGGTGGTGGCGGTCAACATGGGCCAGAGCCTGCTGGGCCGGCGCAACCGCAGCCAGGCGGGCGCGGCCGTGGCGCGGTTGGCGGAACTCCTGGCCGGAAGCGGCGGGGAGGCGGTCGAGGGGCGCGAGGGCGCGGATGTGGGGACGCGCGAGGGCATCCGCCTCCCTTTTCTGACGAAGCCCAGCAGGGCCAGGATGGGCCTGGAGGTGAAGTGAGGTGGCGACGCTCTATGACCGCATGAAGGAGAAGGCCAGGGACGCCGGGGACGGCGGGCGCGCCGCCGTCATCGACGTGGCCGCGCGGTTGCAAAGCGGGCGGGCGCAGCCGGTGCCCCGGCCCCGGAATCCCTACAGCGATCGCCACCGCGAGCTCAAAAACAAGATCCAGTTGCGCCTGATCGAGGAGCTCGACCTCGCGGCGCTCACAGGCGGGGCCACGGGGGCGGAGAAGAAGGACGAGATCCGGGACCGGGTGCTGAATTACCTGGCTGAGGAGCCCGAGCTGTCGGTCAGCGAGCGGCGCGAGGTGGCGGAGAGCCTGCTGGCCGAGATAGTCGGCTTCGGCCCCATCCAGCCTCTCCTGGACGACCCCGAGATCAGCGAGATCATGATCAACAGCCCGCGCCAGGTCTATGTGGAGCGGAACGGGCGCCTCGAGCTCACAGGCGTGGAGTTCGAGGACGAGAGACACGTGATGCACCTGATCGAGAAGATCGTGGCGCCTCTGGGGCGGCGCATCGACGAGTCCAGCCCGATGGTGGACGCGAGACTGCCCGACGGTTCGCGCGTCAACGCCATCATCCCACCGCTGGCCCTCAAGGGTCCGTGCGTGACGATCCGCAAGTTCGCGCGTGACCCCCTGACCATCGAGGACCTCATCCGCTTCGGCAGCATGACGCGGGAGATGGCTGTGTTCCTGGAGGCGTGCGTGCGGGCACGGCTGAACATCGTGGTCTCGGGCGGCACGGGCAGCGGGAAGACGACGCTCCTGAACGTCCTCAGCTCCTTCATCCCCGGCGACGAGCGCATCATCACCATCGAGGACGCGGCGGAGCTCCAACTGCGGCAGGAACACGTGGTGTCCCTCGAGACCCGGCCCGCCAACGTGGAGGGCCGGGGCGAGGTGAGCATCAGGCAGCTCGTCCGCAACGCCCTGCGCATGCGGCCAGACCGCATCGTGGTGGGGGAGGTGCGCGGCGGCGAGGCGCTGGACATGCTCCAGGCCATGAATACCGGGCATGACGGCAGCCTCACCACGGGGCACGCCAACTCCCCCCGCGACATGCTGTCGCGCTTGGAGACCATGGTGCTCATGGCCGGGATGGAACTGCCGGTGCGGGCCATCCGCGAGCAAATCGCCTCAGCCCTGGACCTGGTGATCCAGACGGCGCGCCTGAAGGACGGGACGCGGCGGGTTACGCACATCACGGAGGTCCAGGGCATGGAGGGCGACGTGATCGTCCTCCAGGACATCTTCTGCTACGTGCAGATGGGGGTCGGCGCCGAAGGGAAGGTCATCGGGGAGTTCCGCCCCACCGGCGTGAAGCCCAAGTTCCACGACCGCCTCCTGGCGAGCGGGATCGTACTGCCGCCGGGGCTCTTCGGGTAGGTGATGGGCGTGGTCGTCC
>JBBITQ010000084.1:1187-3442 GCA_037440685.1 Clostridiales bacterium | reverse complement strand
ATAAGATCTTACCGGGAGGCCGCGCCGGTTTCCCCCGGGGACAACGGGGGTGATCCTGAGGGCCAGGAGGGGCGACGCGATGGATTCGCCCTCGGGGTGCGGGGTATCCAGCGGCTGCTCCTGCGGGGGCTGGAATCGCGCCTGGCGGAAACGGCCACGCGGCGTCTTATCGAGGCCAGGCTCAAGCGCGCGGGACTGCGGCTGCGCGCCGCCGAGTACCTCGTCATGAGGGCGTTCTGGGCTTTCGTCCCCGCGGTGGTGACCCTCGCCGCCACGCGCTCGCTCTGGCTGGCGGTAGCCACCGGCGTCGCGGGTTTCTGGGCGCCGGAGGTCGTGATCCAGCAGGCCACGGAGCGGCGGATGCAGACGATCACTAGGCAGTTGCCGGAAGCGCTCACGCTGCTGGCCAACTCCTTGCGGTCCGGCCACTCCTTTCTGCAGGCGGTAGACGTGGCGGCCGGGGAGTTGTCCGAGCCACTGGCGGGGGAGTTGCGCCAGCTTCTCAAAGAGACGCGGGTCGACATCGCACTGGAGGACGCGTTGGCCAACCTGGTCAACCGCGTCCCCTGCGCCGAGATGCAGTTGGTGGTGACGGCGGTGCTCATCCAGCGCCAGGTGGGGGGAAACCTGGCGCAACTCCTGGAACAGGTGGCGGAGACGGTGCGGCAGCGGTTGCGGATTGAGGGCGAGGTGCGCTCGCTCACGGCGCAGGGGCGCCTCTCGGGATGGATCATCGGGCTCCTGCCGCTGGTCCTCGGGGGCTTCATCTTCACCATGAATCCAGAGTACGTGGGGCTCCTGTTCTCCGAGCCCCTCGGCCGCCTCATGGTAGCCGTGGCCGGCGGGATGCAGGTCGCCGGTGCGGCGGTGATAAGGCGCATGGTGCAGCTCCAAGTGTGAGGTGATGGGGTTGCTGGACGACGTCTTGGTGCTCACTGTTTTCGCTGCCACGGCTGCCGTCGTGGCGTACTGGCTGGCTCCCTCGGAGGAGGAGGCCGTCCTGCGGCTGCGGGTACGGGACATCAGGCTGGTGACGCAGGGGCAGAAACCGGTGGCCGAGGACGTGGACCTCAGCCGCCCCCTGGTGGAACGCCTCTTCGGCCCCACCTTGGAGAGGTTGCACCGGGCGCTGGAGCGGCGCACTCCGCAGGGGACCGTCGCCGCGGCCCGTGCCCGTCTCAGGGAAGCCGGGGACCCCATGGACCTCGGCACGTTCCTGGCGTTGAGGCTGCTGGCGGCCGCCGCCGGCTTCGTCGTGGTCGGCGCACTCCTCTTGCCTGCGGCCGGCGTGAGGGGCGGCAACTGGATGGGGGCTCTTGCCATGGGCGTTGGGGCTGCCTATGCCGGGAGCGCCGTGCCCGGGTTCTGGCTGGGCCGGGTCGTCGCCCGCCGCAAGGAGGAGATCCAGCGCACCCTGCCCGAGGTGCTGGACTTGCTCTGCATCGCGGTGGAGGCGGGCCTGGGGTTGGACGGCGCCATCCTGCGCGTTGCCGAGCGCCACACCAGCCCCTTCGCGCAGGAGCTCGGGCACTGCGTGAAGGAGATCAACCTCGGCCAGCCGCGTGAGAAGTCGTGGCGCAACCTGGCCGAGCGGGTGAACGTGCCCGACGTGAACGTGATTGTAGCGGCCATTATACAGGCCGAGAAGCTGGGCGCCAGCCTCGGGCAGGTCCTGCGCATCCAGGCCGACGAGATGCGCGAGCGGCGGCGCCAGCGCGCCGAGGAGCGGGCGCGCCAGGTGCCGATCAAGCTGCTCTTCCCCCTCGTGATCTTCATCTTCCCCGCCCTGTTCGTGGTCCTGCTCGGCCCCGCCGCGATCCAGTTCTTCCATGCCATGATGCGTTGAGGCGGTTAGTCGGTTATCACGAACTGGACGTCCTCCAGGGGGTTATGCTCGACCAGGAGGGTCACCGTCTCCGCCCGGGAGCGGAAGCGACTGTAGGCCGTGAAGGTCACCGCATACCTGCCTGCCTCCAGGTCGGGCGGAAGCGGGATGTCCGCCGTCCAGCGGCCTGGCGCCCCGGGCGTGAGGGGTAAGGAGGCTCCCCAGGGGAACGCTGCGGTGACGCGGATCACGTTGGCGCTGGTCTCCGCCGTGGCGGTGACGGTGTCGCCCGCCTGGGCGGGATTCGGGGCGAGGGAGGCGGTCAGGTGGATCGGTTGCATGACCTCGTACCGCACCGTGGTCTGGCGGCGGGTGTCGCCGAAGTCGGCATCGAGGGTGATGACGTAGACCCCCTCAGCGGTATGGGACG
>JBBITQ010000084.1:948-1163 GCA_037440685.1 Clostridiales bacterium | reverse complement strand
CGAGCAGGGTGGTGACGGCGGCGGTCGGGGCCAGCGCCAGCGCGCGGCCGTCGGGCCACCTGGCCGTCACGGACCTCGCTCCTCCCGCCGTCGTGGCGCCGATGAGGAGCATGTCGCCGGGAGCTACCAGCTCGGGGCTGACGTGGCCGGCGAGACGCCTGACCTGCAGGACCAGGGGTTTCTTCACCGCTTCATACCTGTTGCCCTGGCGGTCT
>JBBITQ010000084.1:675-903 GCA_037440685.1 Clostridiales bacterium | reverse complement strand
CAGGAAGCGGCCCCGGTCGTCGCGCCCGTCCCAGGAGAAGCTGGCGGGAGGGCTCCCGGCGGCTCCTGGGTTGAATGTCCGGAAGACCTCACCCGAGAAGGTGCCCACGAACGCCTGCCATCCTGTCACGTTCCTGTTCTTGAGCGTGGTGGTGCGGAATGACGTCTGATCGCCGATGCCGTCGCCGTCGGGTGAGAAGGGGTTGGGAGCGGCGTTGATGAAGAAAAG
>JBBITQ010000084.1:0-578 GCA_037440685.1 Clostridiales bacterium | reverse complement strand
CGGGGTATCCTACGACCAGCTTCAGCTTGGCGGCGAGGGCGACTTCGCGCCGCAGGGAGGGCATGACGGAGGCCTGGTCGCGGAAGCGGCTCAAGAGGAGGCGCACTTCGTCCTCGGTCAGGGCGGCGGCGAAGTCGGAGAGGCCCAGGCTGCGCACCAGCATGGCGACGGCGCCGTCCCGGCGCAGGGCGTCGTTGGGATAGAAGCGCCGGTCGGGGGTGCCGAGGACGACGCCGGCCTGCCGGGCCGCCTCGATCCAAGGCAGGGCCGGGATGCGCTCATACAGCCGGAGCGATGGTGGCACGTCCACGAAGTATTGCGGCGAGTGCGGGACGGGCTGCAGCCGGAATACCTTGGCCGTCATGAGGGTGAACTCCGCCCGGGTGATGGGGGTATTAGGCCAGAAATAATAGGCGAGCAACCAGGAGCCGTTGCTATAAATGTACCCTGCCCACCCGTCTGTCACCTCTTCCTCGCGCAGCAGGTCGATATACTGGTAGGCCCAATGGCTCCGCGGGACGTCGCAGTAAGGGGGATCGGCGGCGCCCGCCGGTCGGCAGGCCCCGAGCCACGCCAGG
>JBBITQ010000083.1:0-5945 GCA_037440685.1 Clostridiales bacterium | reverse complement strand
AGGGCGGCAGATCGCCGACCGGCACCGCCAGCGCCCCGCCGGCGGGCAGGCGGTGACCGCGCCCTTGCCGGGGATCATCCTCGACGTGCGCGTGGCGAAGGGTCAGGCCGTGGCCGAGGGCGACGTCCTCTGCATCCTGGAGGCCATGAAGATGGAGAACGAGATCACCGCGCCCCGGGCCGGGACGGTCGTCGAGGTGCGGGTGGCCCGGGGGGATGCCGTCAACCTCGGCGACGTCCTGGTCGTGATCGGCTGATGGAGGAAAAGGCCGCGCTGCGCCGCCGCATGAGGGCCTGGCGCGACGCCCTGGGGCCGGAGGAATTGGCCCGGGCCAGCGCCGCCGTGGCGCGTCGGCTCTTTTCCCTGCGCTCCTTCCGCGCAGCCCGCACCGTCCTGTTCTACGTCTCCTTCCGGAGCGAAGTCGATACCGTGCCCATGATCCGCCGCGCCATCGCGCTGGGGAAGGCCGTCTGCGCGCCGCAGACCCTGGACGCCGGGGGCTGCTTGGTACCGCGCAGGGTCGCCGACCCCGACCGCGATCTGGTGCCAGGGTTTAGCGGCATCCCGGAGCCGGATCCGGCGCGCGCGGAGGAGGTGCCGCCCGGGGAGATCGACGTCGTCGTGGTCCCGGGTCTGGCCTTCGACCGCCGGGGTTACCGGCTGGGCTACGGTCGCGGCTTCTACGACCGCTTTCTGGCAGCCCTGCCAGCGGGGACGTGGCGAATCGGGCTCTGCCTGGAGGGCCAGGTGGTGGATGCCCTGCCGCGGGACCCGTGGGACGTGCCCATGCACCGGGTGGTGACCGAGGCCCGGGTCATCCGGTGCGCGGCTCCGGCGGTGCCCTGACGGGTTTTACACTACGCCCGCAGATAGGAATTCGACGGTTGCCGCGATGGCGCGGGGTGGCATCGGTAAGCGCATGGATCCAGACGTCGCCGTCGCGGATGAAGGCGAGATTGCCCACGTCCGGCACACAGGGCGTGCCTGCAGGGCGCCGCCTGCTATTGACGCAGGCCACATGGATGATCTAAAATTAACTCCGCTTTGCGGGCGTGTAGCTCAATTGGGAGAGCGCTAGCATCGCAAGCTAGAGGCAGGGGGTTCGAATCCCCCCACGTCCACCAAAAGTAGCCTAGAACCGCAATGGTTTGCGGGTGAAGCTGCCAGCGTGGGGCCGCGACGTCGACGCTGGCGTTTTTGTTTCCGGGCCTGGCCCCCGAGCAGGGCCTCTGGCTTTGCCGCCCGGATCCGCCACAGTCACCCGACCGGCTTGAGGTGGACCTGATGACAGCGAAACGTGGCGCAAAAGTGTGAACGGATGGCGGCGAGACACGCCGTTCGGGTGCCGATGCTGAGCGCGGCTCTCCCGCCTGGGGCTGTGGGAAGACTTTGCCTGATAATTCCCCGATTGCGCAAAGCCATGGCAACTGGTATTTTCTTCATGGATGGGCCGGGTTGCGAGCCTCTCCAGGGCCGAAAGGGGAGACCCGTCTTTGGCGCTCATCGAACTGCGGGGCATCGCGCGGTCGTACCGAGTCGGCAAGGTCCAGGTGGAGGCGCTCCGCGGGGTCGACCTCACAGTTCGGGAAGGGGAGTTCGTCTCCATCATGGGGCCTTCCGGCTGCGGCAAGTCGATACTGTTGAACATCATCGGCTGCCTCGACAGGCCCAACGCGGGTACGTACAGGCTGGCAGGGCAGGCGGTCGAAGGCCTTCCGGACGGGCGGCTGGCGGAGATCCGCAACCGGCTGATCGGGTTCGTCTTCCAGAGCTTCCACCTCATAGCCCACCTGGACGCCTGGGGGAACGTGGAGATGCCCCTCATCTACCGGGGGATGGGCGCCGGGGAACGGCGCCGGCGGGTCGAGGCGGCGCTCGAGGCGGTGGGGCTTTCCGACCGGCGCCACCATCGCCCGGCTGAGCTGTCGGGCGGACAGCAGCAACGGGTGGCCATCGCCCGGGCGCTCGTGGGCGAGCCGGCTCTCATCCTGGCGGATGAGCCCACGGGGGCGCTGGACTCGCGTTCGGGGCAAGCGGTGCTCGACATCTTCTGCCGGCTCAACGAGGAGCGGGGCGTGACGATCATCCAGGTCACCCATGACGAAGGCGTGGCCCGCCGGGGGCGGCGCATCATCCGCCTCCTCGACGGCCTCGTGGAGAGGGAGGAGGCGGTCTGAATGGGGCAGCGCGTCGCGTTGATCGCCCTGATCGTGGTGACGGTAGTGGGCGGCGGGTTTTATGCGTTCCGGAAGCTCATCCCGCCGTCGGCGCAGGAGGCGCGCGGGCCGATCTACGCCACCAAGCCGGTGGTGCGGGGCGACGTGGAGGTCGCCGTGACGGCCACCGGGCCGCTCAACCCCACCCAGGGGGGTGGCATCGTCGTACCCGGTATGCCGATGCCGGGTCCGTCTCCCACCAGCTATGTCATCGAGGAGGTCCTGGCCAAGGACGGGGACGCGGTGCGCCAGGGCCAGGTCCTCGTCCGCCTGAGCGGCGCGGACCTCTAGTCCCAGATCAAGACCAAGGAGAAGGCGCTCGAGTCGGACAGGAAGTCCCTGGCGGCCCTTTTGGGCGTGCCGCCTGACCGGCTGGAGGAGGTCGACCCGGCGCGGGGGATCACCCTCCGGGCGCCCATCGGCGGCCGGGTGGTCGGGCTGAAGGCCAAGGAGGGGCAGCAGGTGAAGCAGGGGGAGATCGTGGCGCGCGTGGTTGACGACTCCCGTTTCCGGGCGACCGCCTGGCTGACCCCCGGCGAGGTCGGGCAGGTGGCCCCCGGTCGCAAGGCGGTGCTGCGGTTCGCCGAGTTCGACGAGTTCATCCCTGCCGAGGTCACCGAAGTCAGCCCGGAGGCGGTGCCCGTGAGCAACAAGGAGCTCGCGGACTCCCTGGTCGAGCTGCCTCAGCCTGGGAACGAATACTACGTGCTCGCATACCTGGTGAACGTGGAGAGGGTCAATGCGGGGCTGGTCCGGCCGGGGATGCGCGCCCAGTTGGGCGTGCCCAGCGGCGACGGCGTCCTCTTCTTCCGCTACGCCGCCAAGGTGGAGGGCTATGCCGCCGAGGAGCAGGTGCTGAGCGGAGCCGATGCCCTGGTGACCCGCGTCCACGTGCGCGAGATGCAGCGGGTGAAGGAAGGGGCACCGCTCATCTCGCTGGCGGGGGCCGACGCGCGGGAACTGGTGCAGGAGCGCCTGAGCAAGATTCGGGAGCAGGAGGCGGAGCTGCAGCAGTTGCGTGCGCGGTTGCGGGATCTGGAAGTCCGCGCCCCCCTGGATGGCGTTATCGGCCACATCGAGGCGCGGCCGGGGATGGCGGTGCAGCCTGGGCAGTGGCTGGGGGACGTGTTCAACTCCAGCCAGATGCAGCTCTGGACCATGGTGGACGACGTGGACGTCCTGCAGGTGAAGCAGGGGGCGCCCGTGCGGGTCGCCGTGGACGCCGTGCCCGGGAAGACCTTCAACGGTGTGGTGGAGCAGGTCTCCATGGTGGGCAAGAACGAGCGGGGGATAAGCCAGTTCCAGGTCAGCATCAGGGTGCAGGGCGGTCCGGAGCTGCGTCCCGGGATGCAGGCGCAGGCGCAGATCATGGCCGGCAGCGCCAGGGGTGTGCTCTTGGTGCCGTTGGAGGCCATCTTTGAGGAGGATGGCAAGAGCAAGGTGGAGGTGCTGCTCCCCGGCGGCGCGGTGAAAGTGGTGACCGTGGAGCTCGGACTGATGAACGACCGGGTGGCCGAGGTGAAGTCCGGCCTGAGGGAGGGCGACCAGGTCATCACCGGGAGCACCGCCGACCTGTTGCCCAGCGAACGCATCCGCTCCAACACCCTCCTGCCAGGTGGCCGGGAGGGCGGTGGGCAGGCCGGCGCCGGCCAGGGCGGCGGAGGCGGCGGCTCAAGCGGTGGCGGGGCCGGCGCGGGCGGCGGGGACGCGGCCCGGGGTAAGCCGTGACCGGCCTCCGTTCCCTGGGCGTCCGCTTCTGGTTCAGCGCTCAGATGGCTGCCCACGGCATCCTCTCCAACCCGCTCCGCTCCACCCTCACCATCCTCGGCGTGGCCATCGGCGTGGCGTCGGTGGTCAGCCTGATGGGGATCGGCGAAGGCGCCCGGCGGGCGGTCGTGCGGCAGTTCGAGAGCCTGGGGACGAACGTGGTGATAGTGACCGCCCACCACCCGGTGGCCGAATTCCGTCCCGAGGAGGCCGACGAACTCGTGGAGCGGGTGGTGGGCCTGCAGATGGCCACCCCCGTGGTCCAGACCCGGGCCCCCATGCGCTGGCGGCGGGTGCGTGGTCAGGCGGACGTCCTGGGCGTGAACGAGCGGTTCCCGCAGATACGCGACCACCCCCTGGCGGCCGGCCACTTCTTCACCGCCTGGCACGTGCGCCAGCGTTCGCCCGTGGCCGTGCTTGGCTACAACCTGGCCATGGGCCTGACCGGCGGCCGCAACCCGATGGGACACACGTTCAGCCTGGCCGGCCGCACCTTCCGCATCGTCGGCGTGCTGGCCCCCAAGGGTGCGGCCGGCGGGGTGAGCGGTCTGGGTGGTCTGGAAGGCGGGGGCCAGGGGAGGGCCACGAGCGTCGATGACATGGTCCTGGTACCCTACACCACCGCCCTGCAGATCGCCGGCAGGAACACGGTGAGCGAGATCTGGGCGAAGGCGGGCTCGGCGCGCGAGGCCGACCTGGCGGTGGTGCAGTTGGGGCGGATCTTTCGCCGCAAGCTAGGGTTGGATCAGAAGGCGCCGACGGCGGTCCCCGGTGGCAGCCAAGCCGGGCCCGGTGCTGCCCCGCCTGGGGTTCCGCCGGGAGTGATGATGGGCAAGTTCGGGCACGTGGGGATGATACCGGCGATGCCCGATGGGGCTGGCGGGGGTCCGGGATCGCCCGGACAGCCGGCGGAAGCCCTCGCGGCTGGGGAGGACGTCCTGACCGTGACCAGCCTGAACCGGCTGGTCCGGGAAGCCGACAAGGCCAACCGGGTGATGACCCTCCTCCTGGGCGGCATCGCCGCCGTCTCCTTACTGGTCGGAGGGCTGGGCATAATGAACATCATGCTCGTGTCGGTCTCCGAGCGGATGCAGGAGATCGGCATCCGGAGGGCCGTCGGCGCCAAGCAGGGCGACCTCGTGGCCCAGTTCCTGCTCGAAGCCCTGTACCTGAGCGGCATTGGTGCCGTGGCCGGGACGGCTGCTGGAATTTGGGGGGCTGACGTCTTCTCGCGCTACGGCTTCGAGACGGCGGTGAGCCTGCAGGCGGTGGCGGTGGCGGTGGGGGTGGCGCTGGGGTGCGGACTCCTGTTCGGTGTTTACCCGGCGGTGGCGGCGGCTGCGGTGCCACCGGTCGAGGCGCTGCGGCGCTGAGGGGCGGTGAGAGGATTTCCTCGGGGCGGTGAGGCTGGTTTACAATAGTAGCTGATGGGCTGAAGTCTTCCAGGGGCGGGTGATCCGTTGAACACGCAAGTGAGCCTGGGCGTTCTGGAAACGACGGAGCCGGTGGTCCAGAAGAGCAGGCACGTGCGCATCGACCGGGGGGCGGTGGCCGAGGTGGCGGCGGGCCGGCGCGGGCCCCGGTTTGAGCGGCCGCGGTGGGACCGGGAGCATCACTTCTCGAGCGCCGACCCGGAGGAGACGGCCAACTACATCCTCGTTCAGGACGCGCTCAATTTCTGCTTCTGGGGCGACCCGCCGTGGCGGGTGGAGTACCGCGGCCAGTTCCACACCGGCTACCGGGCGCTGACGGCGGCGCTCAAGCGCGCCCTCGACGTAGGCTGTCCCCTCCTCGACGCCTCCTATCTGGAAAACCTGAGCCTCGCCGACTTGCGGTTCATACTGCGGGGGGAGGGACGCCTGGCGCTGCTGGAGGAGCGCCTGGAGAACCTCCGCCAGGTGGGGCGCGTCCTGGCCCAGCGCTACGGAGGAAGGTTCACGCGCATGATAGAGACGGCGGGCC
>JBBITQ010000082.1:0-5973 GCA_037440685.1 Clostridiales bacterium | reverse complement strand
CCGGACCGCCCCCGGCCTGCGCCGCCTCCCGGCGGCGTCGCAGCTCCTCGAGCCTGTCCCCCAACTCACCACCTCCCGCGCGGCCACCCAGGGCCGATCCCGGCCCGCGCCGGCCCTCCTCCAGCGGATCACCCCAAACCTCGGCATATTATATCACAACGGCTGGGGCATCCCCCGTCCCCCGTTGGCGGGTGCCGCCCCGTTCCCCCCTGGCGCGGTCACTCCCACCGGAAGTACCGTGCCGCCACCAGGAAACCCGCCGTACCCCAGGCGATGAGATAGGCGATCCCCGGCAAGAAGTCCGTCAGGGGCTCGCCGCGCGCCCCCACGCCGCGCATCGCCTCGACCAGCGGCGTGAGCGGCAGCGCTGCGACCACCGGCTGGAGCGCCTCCGGGATCATCTCCCGCGGCCAGAAGGTGCCCGAGAGGAACATCATCGGGAAGTTCAAGAGGCTCCCGAGGTTGTTGGCCGCCTCGGCGCTGCGGGAGACGGCAGAGACGGCGAAGCCGATGCCCAGGAAGCACACCGACCCGACGATGCTCAAGAGCGCCAGCGCCGCCAGGCTGCCCACGGTTCTGGCGTGGAACGCGAACGTAGCCACGAGGAAGATGACCGCCACCTGGAACAGGTTCACCGCGGTGAACCGGGCGACCAGGCCCGCGTAGAAGACCGCGGGCGGGACCGGCGTCGTCAGCACCCGCTTCAGGATCAGCTTCTCCCGATAAGTGGAGACGACCCAGGTTACCCCCATGAGCCCGCTCTGCATCAGGGTCATGGCCATGATGCCGGGCAGCAGGAAGTCGAACATCCCCAGCCGGCGCGTGCTGGTCCCCCGGGCGTCGACGGCCACGGCCGGCGCCGCGCCGGCCAGCCGCAGGTTGCCCTGGTCGACCACCCGCTGCACGATGGCCAGGGCCGCCTGGGACACCTGGGCGCGGGACTCGTCGTAGAACACCTGGACTGTGTACGGGCGCGTCGCCGCCGCCTCCGGCAGGACCACCACCAGGCTCCGCTTGCCGTCTTTCAACGCCGCCAGGGCCTCGTCCCCGGGTTCCTCGCGCACCTGGAAGACGGGCACCGCCCGGAGCTCCTCCTTGATCGCCGTCGCGGGGACGTACGTCCCCCCGCTCCTGTCGACCACCGAGACGTCGAAGGAAAGCCTGTCTGCCTTGCCGAAGACGTCGCCGATCAGCCCCATCAGCAGGATGGGGAAGAGGATCCCCCACCACAGGGCGCTGCGATCCCGAAGGAACATCCGGAAGCTGTAGGCCGCCATCACCAGGACTGGTCTCAACCGCCACTCCCCCGTCCCCCGGAGAGCTCCACTGCCTCCGATCCCTATTCCCGCAGGCTGCGGCCGGTAAGGTTCAGAAAGACGTCCTCCAGGGTGCCCTCTCGCACCGACAGGTGATACAGCTCCGCTCCCTCACCGCGGGTCAGTTCCATGACGGCGGCCAGCGTTTCCTGGGCCGCGTCGGTCTGCAGGACGACCTCGCCGTTTCTGTCCTCCACCCGCCGCACGCCGGGGAGCCCTTCCAGCACCGCCCGGTCGCCATCCAGGCGCAGGCTGATCGCGGCCCCCGGCGCGTACCGCCGGATCAGCGCCCTCGGGGTGTCGATGGCCAGGATACGACCCCGGTCCATGATCGCGACCCGGTCGCAGAGCGCCTCGGCTTCCTCCATGTAATGGGTGGTCAGGATGACCGTCTTGCCCTCCGCGCGCACGCGGCCGATGGCCTCCCACAGGTTGCGGCGCGCCTGGGGGTCCAGCCCGGTCGTCGGCTCGTCCAGGAAGACCACCTGCGGGTCGTTGAGCAGCGCCAGGGCCAGAGACAACCGCTGTTGCTGCCCGCCGGACAGGTTCTGGATCAACGCCTTCCGCTTGTCGCCCAGGTTGAACCGCGCGATGAGCGCGTTCACGTCGGCCGCCCGCCGGTGAAAGGAGGCAAAGAGCCGCAGGGTCTCCTCCACCGTCAGCCGTTCGAAGAACCCCGCCTGCTGGAGCTGGACGCCGATCCGGGCCTTGACTCCCTGGGGATCCGCCACCACGTCGACGCCGGCCACCACCGCCCGTCCCGCATCCGGCCGGCGCAGCCCCTCCAGCATCTCCAGGGTCGTCGTCTTGCCGGCACCGTTCGGCCCGAGGAGGCCGAAGATCTCCCCCTCCTCCACGGTGAAGCTCACGCCGTGCACGGCCACCATGGAACCGTAGGCCTTGCTGAGCCCATCAACGACTATGACGGCCAGGCTCTTCCCCCCCTGGCATTCAGGCTGTGGCCTGGGTCCAGCCGGCGCGCAGGCCGGACACGAAGGCCCGATAGGCGCGATAACGCTCCCAATACACCTGCCAGAGTATGTCTTCCATCTCCGGGTCGTGGTTCAGATACCAGTTCTGATAGGCCGCCTCGAGCTCCGCGCGCAACCGCCGGTGCGCCTCGGCCGGGTCGACCCTGTTTTTCCTCGAGATCATGTCAGCCCCCCTGTCCTCCATTATCGGCAACAACCCCAGCGGCCGCCACCCGGACGCCTCCCCCCGGTCCATGTCTCTTCCGCGCCCATGTCTATTGCCGGGTGGACGCGGGGCTCGCCACGATGGTGTCGGCGCTGCTCCCAGTCCGCTTCCTAGCGGCTATTCCTTAAATTCGCATATGATTATAATGAGCTAGTCATGTTCTACTTGAGAAAAATAGAGGATCCGAGCATGCCAGAGGGGTTGTTGATCGAGAGCCTGCGCCGGATGGAGAAGATGATCTGGTGGCTGCGCTTCGTGTTCATCGCCGTCGTCACGGCGATGACCATCCTCTTCCGCCCGGCTTCCTTCACCGCCGCCATCGTCGTGATCATGGCGCTACTGGGACTCAACCTCTTCCTGGTCACCGTCCTCGCCTGGCTTGGCACCGCGCGGTCCGCCAGGCTACTGGGGATGGCGGCGCTGGTGACCGACGCCATCGCGGCACTGGCGGTCTTCTGGCTCTTCCACGGCGATGCGGCCGCCATGCCCATCGCCCTCTTCCCCTTCCTCGCCTTCCAGCTCGCAGTGAGGATGGGGCCCGTCGCGGCCGTCGCGGGGCTGGCCCTGTTCGCGGCCGCGCTCGCTGGCCGCATGCTCGAGCAGGCGTTCCTCCTGCCCGGGGGAATGGTCCGGCCGCCCCTCGTCATCCTCTGGTCCGCGGCGACCATCGTCCTGACCGCTCTCGGACACCAACTCCGCGCCGCTGAAGCAGCCAGGCTCTCCGCCCTACGGGAACAGCGCCAGCTCGCCGAGCGCTTCCGCGCCGTTTTCGCCCAAGCCCTGTCCCATTGTGGCGTCACGCCGGAGCAAACGACCTACGGCGACGTCATCCGCGCCGTCGAGCAGATGGTTTCCGGTAAGGAAGGCGCCGCTGTCGAGCTGGCCGCCCGCATCACCGAGTTCCTCTCCGACGACGCCCGGAACTGCGGCCTCACCCGCCGGGAACGCGAGATCCTGGCCCTCCTAGCCAAGGGCTACTCCTACAACCGCATCGCCGCAGCCCTCTTCGTCACCCCCAGCACGGTGCGCAACCATATCCACAACATCAAGACCAAGTTGGAGCTCCGTTCGCGGGAAGAGGTCATCGAGTTCGCCCGCCGGCGTAAAATCACCCTCTGATCCCCGCGTTAGCCATCCAAAGACGATTCCGCGCCTTGTCTATGGAAAGTAGACGCCCCCGGCGGTAACCTGGGGCCGAGTACCCTCCGTTCCCCGATCGGGGGTAAGGCCATACAGGAAAGGAGAGAGTCGATGGTGGAACTCCGGAAGACTTCAGGTCTCGTGCTGGCCGTCTCAGGGGCGCTCCTCCTGGCAGCGTGCTCGCCCGTTCAGCCCACCCAGGTGGACAAGCCTTCCCAGGCGGCCCCCAGCCCCACCAGCGCCACGCCATCGCCGCCGGCGACCTCCAACGGCACCCCGTTGATTCCGGCCAAGGACGGCGTGGCCCGCGCCCGCGAATACATCAAGGATCCGAACAGGGACCCCTTGCCCCAGGACCCCCAATTGGCCGAGCAGATCAGACTCGGCTTCCGCATCTTTACGGAGACGCGTCGGTACGCCCCGCAATACGTGGGCAACGATCTCACCTGCCAGAACTGCCACCTCAACGCCGGCCAGAGAGAGGGAGCGCTGCCGCTGGTTGGGGTGGCCAACGTGTTCCCCGAATACAACAAGCGCTCCGGGCGGCTTTTTAGCCTGGAGGACCGCATAGTGGGCTACTTCCTCCGGAGCATGAACGGAGCGAACGCCCCTGGCGCCGGGGCCCGCCATGAGAACGCGCCGGAGGAGATCGCCCCTTCGCCGCGGAGCAAGGAAGTCCTGGCGGTCTCGGCCTACCTGACGTGGCTCGCAGAGGGAATGCCGCGGGGCCAGAACCCCCCGTGGCGCGGGAAGAACAAGATTGCCGACGACAAGCGCATCCCCGTGGAAAAGCTGGACCCGAACCGTGGAAAAGAGCTGTACGGGGAAAAATGCGCCCGCTGTCACGGCGCCGACGGCGGCGGGGTCGAGCTGGCACCGGGGCTCAAGGCCGGTCCCCTCTGGGGCAGCGGTTCCTGGAACGACGGCGCCGGCGCTGCCCGCGTCTATACCCTGGCCGGTTACATCCGCTACGCCATGCCCTACGACGCGCCGGGCAGCCTCACCGACGAAGAAGCCCAGAACATCGCGGCCTATATCGACGCCCAGGAACGCCCCGCTTTCCCGGGCAAGGCCCAAGATTATCGGGCGGAGAAGATGCCATCCGACGCCGTTTACTACCCCCAGCTATTCAAGACGAACCCCTTGAAGGAGAAGCTCGTCCGCTAGGGCGAGCGGCGTGCGGGGTCGGGTCGCTCGCCCGGCCCCGCATGCCCCAACCGGGCAGGCGCGCGGCAGGGCTGCCGCCATGGGGTGCCGCAGCGGCAAGCCGCGGCGGGGGCTGCGCAGCGGGGAGGCGTCAGCGCGCGACCCGACCCAGCCAGCCGCGCACGCGCATCGCCTCGGCCAGCCGCCTCACCGCCACCATGTAAGCGGCGTCGCGCAAGCTCACGCCCTGTTCCAGGTGCATGTCCCAGACGCGCCCGAAAGCGGCGGTCATCATCTGCTCCAGGCGCTCGTTGACCTCGGCTTCCGTCCAGTAATAGCTGTAGAGGTTCTGCACCCATTCGAAGTAGGAGACGGTGACCCCGCCGGCGTTGGCCAGCACGTCCGGGATGACCGTGATGCCCCGCTGGAAGAGGATCTCGTCCGCCTCCGGCGTCGTCGGCCCGTTTGCCGCCTCGGCCACCAGGCGCGCCCGGATGCGGCCGGCGTTCTCCGCAGTGATCTGGTTTTCCAGGGCGGCCGGGATCAGGACGTCGCAGGGCAGCTCGAGCAGTTGTTCGTTGGTGACGGGCATGCAGCCCGGGAAGCCGACGACGCTTCCGGTGCGCTCCTTGTGGGCGAGGACCTGCCTAGGGTCCAGGCCCGCCGGGCAGTAGATCCCGCCGCGGGAATCGCTCACCGCCACCACCCGTGCCCCCTCCGCGTGGGCGAGCAGGGCCGCGGCGGCGCCCACATTGCCGAATCCCTGCACCACTGCCGTGGCGCCGGCGAGCGGGAAACCCAGCCGCTTGCAGGCCTCGCGCACCGTCACCACGCATCCCCGCCCCGTCGCCTCCGTCCTTCCAAGGGACCCCCCCACCGCCACGGGCTTGCCCGTGATGACCCCGAAGGCGTTAGCCTGGGCGATGCGGGAGAACTCGTCCACCATCCAGGCCATGACCTGGGCGTTGGTGTACACGTCGGGCGCAGGGATGTCCTTGTCGGGCCCGATGAACTGGGCGATGGCCCGTATATAGCCCCGGCTGAGTTCCTCCACTTCGCGGGGCGACATCTCCTTGGGGTTGCAGACCACTCCCCCCTTGCCGCCGCCGAAGGGCAGCCCGAGGAGGCTGCACTTGATGGTCATCCACGCCGAGAGGGCTTTGACCTCCTCCGG
>JBBITQ010000081.1:1062-5989 GCA_037440685.1 Clostridiales bacterium | reverse complement strand
ACATGGCCTATTCCCTGCGATGCGGTAAAATGAGAGCCGAGGGTGGTAGGTGGGTGGCATGGGTCATCGGGGACGGGTGCGGGTCGCGCGGCGGAGGGTGAGGGTCGCCCTCCGTGTCACGCTGGCCACGGCTCTCCTCTTGGCTCTCTTCGACTTCTTGCGTTCCGACTTCTTCCTGGTGAAGCAGGTCACCATCTCGGGGCTGGTGCGCCTGAAACCGCAGGAGGTGCAGGCCCAGGCCGAGCTGTCCCGGCAGCAACTCGTCTGGGAGGTCTGGCCCTGGCGGGCCGAGCGCCTCCTCTTGCGCCACCCCCGCGTGGCCAGCGCGGACGTCCAGGTGCGGCTGCCCAACCGCGTGCTGGTCCGCATCTCCGAGCGCGATCCCGTGGCCTTCGTCCTCTTCGGCGATGCGCGGTACCTGGAGGTGGACCGCGACGGCAGGGTGCTGGCCGTTTGGGACAGCCTGCCGCGCGAGCCCCTGCCGATTGTCACGGGGGTGGCGGTCAAGGACGCGCAGGTGGGCCAGCGGCTCGGCGACCCCTCCCTGCAGGACGCGGTGGCGGTGGCGGCGGATCTGGGGCAGGCAGGGCGGGCGGCGATCTCCGAGGTGCACGTGGGCCGGGATCGCGAGATGATCCTGTACACGATGGACGGGATCCCCGTCTACCTGGGACTGGGTGAGGAGATGGCCGAGAAGCTCCGCGCCTTCGCTGGCATATACGGGAGCCTGGCCGCGCCGGGCGAGGTGGCCTACATCGACCTGCGGTCGGCGCGGCGGCCGGTCGTCAGGATGAAGGGGGCGGCGGCTGCGGCCTCCCAGCCGGAACCGCGGGTGCCGGATCGCCTGGCCGTGCCATGAAGGGAAAAGGCGGGCCGCCGCCGAATGGACATGAGAGCGAGGTCTGGCCCCGTGGGGGTGCGGCGATGGCCAGAAGGAACCTGGTGGCCGGCCTAGACGTGGGCACCACAAAGGTACTGGCCCTGGTGGCGGACGTCGAAGACGGGCACGTCAACGTGATCGGGGTGGGGACCAGCCCTTCCCGCGGTCTGCGCAAGGGAATCGTGGTAGACATCGAGAGCACCGTCAGGGCCGTGCAGGAAGCGGTCCAAAAGGCCCAACGGATGAGCGGATACCCCATACGGTCGGTGTTCCTGAGCGTGGCGGGAGGCCACATATCCTCCCACAACAACCGGGGCGTGGTCGCCGTCACGAGCCGGGACAGGGAAATCACAAGCGAGGACGTGGCGCGCGTCCTGGAGGCGGCGCGGGTGATCAGCATGCCCTCCGACCGCGAGATCGTCCACGTCCTCCCGCGGCAGTACGTGGTCGACGGGTATGAGGGGGTGCGAGACCCGGTCGGGATGATCGGCTCCCGGCTGGAAGTCGAGGCCCACATCGTCACCGGGGCTACCACCACGATGCAGAACCTCCTGCGCAGCGTTGAGAAGGCGGGGATCGAGGTGGAGGGCATGGTCTTCGCCCCCCTGGCCGCCGGCGAGTCGGTGCTCACGGAAGACGAGCGCGAGCTGGGCGTGGTGCTGGCGGACGTTGGCGGAGGGACCACTGACGTGGCCATTTACAGCGATGGCAGCATGGTGCACTCCACGGTGTTGCCCATGGGCGGCGAGTACATCACCACCGACATCGCCGTGATGCTGCGCACGAGCCTGGCGCAGGCCGAGGTGGTCAAGATCGACTACGGTTGCGCCGTCCCGGACCTGGTAGACGCCAGCAAGGTCTTCCCCGTGCCGGGCGTGGGCGGGCAGGGATTCCACGAGGTCTCGGCGAAGATGTTGTCGGAGATCATCGAAGCGCGCCTGCGCGAGATCCTCGCTGCCGTCGGCCAGGTGGTGCGCGAGTCCGGCTACGGCCGGACAGTGCCGGGTGGCGTCGTGTTGACCGGCGGCGTGGCGGCCACGCGCGGCATCGTGGAACTGGGCATGGATGAGCTCGATATGCCGGTGCGGGTGGGCCTTCCAGACAACCTGGGCGGCCTGCAGGACATGGCGGCGGCGCCCTCCTTCGCCGTGGGGGTGGGGTTGCTCTACCACGCCGCGGGGCTCCAGGAGGTGGCGGCGGCGCACGAGCGCCGTCACCACGGGGGCTGGGCGAACCTCGCCACGCGGCTGCGGGGATGGTTCAGGGAACTCTTCTGAAAGCTTCCGAGGTGGCCGCCGCGGGCGGCCGGGGAAAAGGGGGACGGGGCTGTGGAAGGTCTGTCGGGGGACAGCTTTCAGTACGCCAAGATCAAGGTGGTCGGCGTCGGGGGCGGGGGCACGAACGCCGTCAATCGGATGATCGCCTCCGGGCTCAGAGGGGTAGAGTTCATCGCCGTCAACACCGACGCCCAGGCGTTGGCGGTCTCCCAGGCCCCGGTGAGGATCCAGATCGGCGCGCAGGCGACCCGAGGGCTGGGTGCGGGCGCCAACCCCGAGGTCGGCGAGAAGGCGGCCGAGGAATCGCGTCAGGAACTGGCCGATGCCCTGAAGGGGGCTGACATGGTCTTCGTCACGGCCGGCATGGGCGGCGGCACGGGGACGGGGGCGTCACCGATCATCGCCGAGGTGGCGAAGCAGAGCGGGGCCCTCACCGTGGCCGTCGTGACCAAGCCATTCCCCTTTGAGGGCCGGAAGCGGCTGACGCAGGCCGAGAAGGGGATCGCCAACCTGCGGAGCCGCGTCGACGCCCTCATCACCATCCCGAACGAGCGCCTCCTGCACGTGGTGGAGCGGCAGACCTCGATCATCGAGGCCTTCCGCATCGCCGACGAGATTCTGCGCCAGGGCGTCCAGGGCATCTCAGACCTCATCGCCGTGCCCGGGCTCATCAACCTCGACTTCGCCGACGTGCGGACGATCATGGCAGACACGGGGACGGCGCTCATGGGGATCGGCGTCGCCCGGGGCGAGAACCGGGCGGCCAACGCCGCCAAGGCGGCGATCTCCAGCCCCCTCCTGGAGACGTCCATCGAAGGGGCGCGCGGGGTCCTGCTCAACATAACCGGCGACCCCAACCTCGCCCTGTTCGAGGTCAACGAAGCCGCCGAGATCGTGGCCCATGCCGCCGATCCCGAGGCGAACATCATCTTCGGCGCGGTGATAGACGAGAGCCTGCAGGACGAGATCCGGGTGACGGTCATCGCCACCGGCTTCGATCACCGGGCCAAGCCCAAGGGCGACGGCCTCCTGGACGAGATCGAGATCAAGCCCTTCACCGCCGACGATCTGGACATCCCGGCGTTCCTGCGGCGCCGGGCGGTGGTGAAGGCCAACTCGAGATAAGGCGGACCGCCGCGCAACTTGCTGCTCCGGCGCCGCCAGGGTGCGACAAAGTCCCGCTCCCTCCCGCTGCTATAATCGGCGTGCCGGCCCGGCGGCATAAAGTTTGCCGCCGACCAGTACACATCTAACGGCGAGCGGGTGGGGTGAGCGGTGCCTTACGTATACGGGGACGTCTTCCTCGCCGTCAACCTGTTGGCGGACGCCGTGATCCTGTACGCCGCCGGCCGGTTGGCGGGCGTGCGGGTGCGGGCCGGGCGCGTGCTCCTGGGCGCGGCGGCCGGCTCCGCCTATGCCTTCGGCTACCTCTTCTCCTCACTCTCCCCCCTCTACTCCCCGCTTGCCAAGCTGGCGGCATCCCTGGTGTTCCTGGGCATCGCGTATGCCCCGCTGCCCTTAGCGGCTTTCCTGCGCCTGGCGGCCTGGCTCTACGCGGCGAGCGCCTGCGCGGCCGGCCTGGCCGCCGGCCTGGCCTGGTTCGGCGCCGACACCCTGCTCTCAGGATGGGTCGCGGGGACGCTGCCCATCCCGTGGTGGCTGTTGGGGTCCGTCTTTCTGGCCCTGGCGCTCCTGGTGTGGCGCGCGCGGGACCGGGTCAGGCCGCCCCTGGCCGGAAGCCCGTGGCACGTCCCCGTGCAGTTGGTGGTGGGCGGGCGCCGCCTGGAGTTGACCGGTCTCGTGGACACCGGGAACCTCCTGCGCGACCCCCTGTCGGGGCGCCCGGTGCTGGTGGTGGAGTTCGATGCGGTCGCGCCGCTCATCCCCCCGGCCGCGCGCGCCCTCTACGGGGCGGCGGGCCGCGGGGGAGCGGCCGATGCCGCGCGGCTCCTGGCGGCGTGCAGGCAGGAGGAGTGGGCCAGGCGGTTCCGCGTGCTGCCCTTCGCGACGGTGGGGAACCGGCACGGCCTGCTGTGGGGCTTTCGCCCTGACCTCGTCGTGGTGGGCGCCGCAGGCGAGCAGCGGGTCTGGCGGGGGACGACGGTGGCGGTGACGGCGGAGCGGCTCGCGGCCGAGGGTGGTTATCAGGCCCTGGTGCCGCCGGCCCTGCTGCGGCCGGAGGGGTTGGCCGGGGTGCGGGCCGGCGCCGGCTGAGCGATCTCTGCGAGCGAGGTGATGAGGTCCCATGCGGTGGCGCGAATGGCTGTGGAGGCTGTTGGGGCGCCTGGGCCTCCTTCCCCGGGACGTCCACTACGTGGGTGGGAGCGAGGCGCTGCCGCCGCCCCTCTCCAGCGACGAGGAGGAGGAGCTGCTCGGCCGGCTCAAGGAGGGCGACCTGGGCGTGCGGGGCGTGCTGATAGAGCGCAACCTGCGCCTGGTCGTATACATCGCCCGGAAGTTCGACAACACCGGCATCGGCATCGAGGACCTGGTCTCCATCGGGACCATCGGCCTCATCAAGGCCGTGAACAGCTTCGACCCCGCGAAGCGCATCAAGCTGGCCACCTATGCCTCCAAATGTATCGAGAACGAGATCCTCATGTACCTCCGCCGTAACAGCCGCACCCGCTGGGAGATCTCCTTCGACCAGCCCCTCAACGTCGACTGGGACGGCAACGAGTTGCTCCTGGCCGACATCCACGGCACCGAGCACGACCTGATCTACAAGAACATCGAGGAGCAGGTGGAACGCTCCCTCCTGCACAAGGCC
>JBBITQ010000081.1:0-1004 GCA_037440685.1 Clostridiales bacterium | reverse complement strand
TCCGGTTCGGCTTGAAGGACGGCCTGGAGCGCACGCAGAAGCAGGTGGCTGACTGCCTGGGCATCTCGCAGTCGTACATCTCGCGGCTGGAGAAGCGCATCATCCGCCGTTTGCGCAAGGAGATGGTGCGGATGGAATAGGCCGGCGCCGCCCCGATCGCTCTCCTCGGGCCGGCCCTGCGCCCGCGTGACGGGCGGGGCCGGCCCGGATTTTACATGGGAAAAAATGCCGCCCCTCGCATAAACGCCGATCGCACCCGGCAATACTGAGGAAACGGGAAAGGGGGCGGCGGTCATTTGAACAAGGTTGAGATCTGCGGGGTGAACACCGCCGAGCTGCCGGTGCTGACCAACGAGCAGATGCGCGTGCTGTTCCGGCGCATGCAGGAGGGCGACAAGAGCGCCCGGTCCGAGCTCATCCAGGGCAACCTGCGCCTCGTCCTCAGCGTCATCCAGCGGTTCAACAATCGCGGGGAGCCGGTGGACGACCTGTTCCAAGTCGGGTGCATAGGCCTCATGAAGGCCATCGACAACTTCGACCTCAGTCAGAACGTCCGCTTCTCGACCTATGCCGTTCCTATGATCGTCGGCGAGATCCGGCGCTACCTCCGCGACAACAACCCCATCCGGGTCAGCCGCTCCGTGCGCGACATCGCCTACAAGGCGCTCCAGGTGCGCGACGCCCTCACGCACCGGAACTCGCGCGAGCCCACCATCAACGAGATCGCCGCCGAGATGAACCTGCCGCGGGAAGAGGTCGTCTTCGCGCTCGACGCGATCCAGGAGCCCGTCTCGCTGTTCGAGCCGATCTACGAGGATGGCGGCGACCCGATCTTCGTCATGGACCAGATCAGGGACGACAAGGACCACGACGGGAGCTGGCTGGAGGGGATGGCGATCCGGGAGGCCCTGAGGCGCCTGGACAAGCGGGAGAAGCTCATCCTGGCCCTCCGGTTCTACGAGGGCAAGACCCAGATGGAGGTGGCCGAGGAGATCGGCATCTCC
>JBBITQ010000080.1:0-6048 GCA_037440685.1 Clostridiales bacterium | reverse complement strand
GGAAGCGCTGCGCCTCTTCGCCGCCACCGCTCCCGCCTGGGCCTTTGCGGCCGCCCTCTTCTGGCCCCAGGGCCTGCTGGCGGACCCCCGCATGCCGCCGGACGGCGAGGAGTAGCCCCCGCGCGGCTGAAGCGGCTGCGCCGGGGAAATGGAGAGGTCCCCGCGAAGGGACAGTCAGCGATAGGCGGATGCCTGGCCGTCCAGTGTCCGGTACATGGCCGCCTCGGCCACGTGCTCGGGGGCGATCGCGTCACTGCCCGCCAGGTCGGCGATGGTGCGGGCGACCTTGAGGATGCGGTCGTGGGCGCGCAGGGATAGGCGGCCCGACTCATAGGCCTCCTCCAGCACGGCCCGGCCCGCGTCGTCCAGGCGGCAGAAGCGCTTCACGTGGCGTGGGCCCATCTGGGCGTTGCAGGAGAGGCCGTCCGGCGCCAGCCGCCGCGCCTGCCGCGCCCGCGCCGCCGCGACCCGGGCGCGGACGCGTTCGGACGGCTCTCCGGGGGTTGCCGCGCGCAGTTCCTGATAGGTGAGCCGCGGTACGTCCACGTGCATGTCTATGCGATCGAGCACCGGTCCGGAGATGCGCCCCAGGTACCGGCTGCGCGCCAGCGGCGTGCAGGTGCACGGGCGGTGGCGGTCGCCGTGATACCCGCAGGGGCAGGGGTTGGTGGCAGCAGCCAGGATGAAGCCGGCCGGGTAGGCGTGGGCGGCGCCCAGGCGGGATACGACGGCGACGCGGCTCTCGAGGGGCTGCCGCAGCGCCGCCAACGCCGCGCGGCTGAACTCGGCCAGTTCGTCCAGGAAGAGCACCCCGTTGTGAGCCAGGGTGACCTCGCCGGGGCGCGGGCGCAAGCCCCCTCCCACCAGGGCGAAGGGGGAGATGGTGTGGTGCGGGGCGCGGAAAGGTCGCTCCGTCACCAGGCCGGAGCCGGGCGGCAGGAGCCCGGCGGCGCTGTAGATCATCGTCACCTCGAGGGCCTCGCACCGGCTCATGGGCGGCATGATCGTGGGGAGGCACCGGGCCAGGATGGTCTTCCCGGAGCCGGGCGGCCCCAGGAGGAGGATATTGTGTCCCCCCGCGGCCGCGATCTCCAGCGCCCGTTTCACGTGCTCCTGTCCCTTCACGTCCGCCAGGTCGACGGGAGCGGCCTGCGCGTGCGCCTTTCCCGCCGGCGGTGCCTCCGCCAAGGACGGCGCCGGGCGCGGGCGGTCGGCGCCGCGGACGATGTCCAGCATCTCGCCCAGGCTGTCGGCCCAGAGGAGGTTCAGCCCCTCCACCACCCGGGCTTCCGCCAGGTTGGCGGCGGGCAGGACGAAGCACTCCACCCCTAGCTCGCGCGCGGCGGCGGCCATGGGGAGGACACCGGCCACCGGCTGAATCCTGCCGTCGAGGGAGAGGGCGCCCACAAAGGCGTAGCCCTGCCAGCGGTCGGCCGGCACGTGGCCGCTGGCCGCCAGGATGCCGAGGGCGATGGGCAGGTCCAGGTGTGGCCCCTCTTTGCGCAGGTCCGGCGGGGACAGGTTGACCGTGATGCGCTTGACCGGGAATTCCAAGCCGGTGTTGCGGATGGCGGCCCGCACCCGCTCGCGCGCCTCGCGCACCGTCGCCTGCGGCAGCCCGACGATCTCGAACTGGGGCAGGCCGCTTGAGATGTCCACCTCCACGTCCACCGGCTGCCCTCGCAGGCCCGCGAGGGCGAAGCTCCGCACCTTCGCAAGCATCGCTGCCTCCCCTCGGCGCTTCCCGCCGCACGCACTGGTCCAGCGGCAAGGGCGCTGTCCCCGTTTTGGCGTGTATGTTACCATATACTGGAATAACTTGTAAAGGGCATGCCTCGTCGCTTTTGTCCAGGGCGAGGTGCGAGTGAGCCGTGGCGGCGCAACACCTGAGCGGCGCGACGCCAGAGCGGCGCTCAACGGTAGGAGAAGGGGTCGTGGAAGAGGTCGGCGACCCGCACGGTGAGGCCCGGCAGAAGGGGGGATGAGAAGTGCTGGCCAGGCGCGAAGACGCCGCGGCTGACATACCCCTCCTCCGCCAGGGCGAGGATCGCGACTGTCCGGGCGTGCGGGTCGACCATCCAGTATTCCCGCACCCCGAAGCGCTCGTAAATCTTGCGTTTGACCTCGCGGTCGCGGGTGCTCGTGGCGGGGGAGAGGACCTCCACCACCAGCGCCGGGGCGCCCGATATGTTCTCTTCCGTGATGACGTCCATCTGCTCCCGGCCGATGAAGATGATGTCCGGCTGAACGACGTTCTCCCGGGAGAGGACGACGTCGAGGGGGGCGGTCAGCACGTGGCCGAGCCCGTGTCCCAGGGCGAAGGCCCGCAGGAGTCCGGCGAGATTCATCACCACGATCTGATGGAAGGGCCGGGGTGCGGGCTGACGGACCAGGTCCCCGTCCAAGACCTCCCAGCGGCAGCCATCCTCGGGGAGGAGCTTGTAGTCATCGTAAGTGAAGACGGTGCGGTGGCGGCCCCACCGCTCACCTCCCTGCGGCCCCGTGATGCCAGTTTATAACAAAAAGACGCGATGAACAAGGTATGGGGCGGGTTGCCGGCGCTGGGGCAGGGCGAACGCGGCGAAGCGAAACGAAAAGCCGCCTGAGCCCTGGCGCGCGTAGCTCGGCGGCTGCCTTGCGACGGTGATCCGTACGCCCCCTGTCCGCCTTCCCCTGACTAGTGGATGGCGTTGCCCTTGCGCTGCACCAGCTTGACGAGGGCGCTGGCGATGGCCTTCTGCTCGGCGTTGTCGCTCACCGCCCAGAGCTCCTTGAGCAGGCGCTGCTCGGGGCTCTTGGGCGTCACCTCCCGCGCCAGCCAGTCGCCCACGTCTTCCGCCTTGTTCACGATGTCCTGCTGGCTCATGCCCGTCTTCTGGGCGATCTTGAGCTTGGAAGCCAGCTCCTCCGTGAACTGCGAGAAAGTATCCGTAAACATCTCGCGTCCTCCTCGTCGCTCCCGTTTTTCCTTCGATAATCTGCGCCGCGGCCGGTCCCGCTATTCGCCCGTCATAGCGGCAGGCCGCTGGTGAGAACCTAGCGTGTAGACATCGCGCTTGGAGGGAGTTCCATGTTCGACACGCTTCCCGTAGGCATCATCGTGGTCGTCCTGGCGGGTGTGCTCATCCTGCTCGGGGTGGGCCACCGGGTGCTCGACCGCATGAGACTGACGGACACGCAGGCTTTGATCCTGCTCGCGGTGATGTTGGCGGGCGCTTTCCTCCCCGAGCTGCGCCTGGGGCGGGGGATCACCGTGGACATCGGCGGTGCCCTGGCGCCGCTCGGCGTGGCCATCTACCTCATCGCCACGGCGGGGACCGCCATGGAGAGGTGGCGGGCGGTGACCGCCACCGCCCTGACGGCGGCCATCATCTACGCCACGGACAAACTCCTGCCGGCTGACGCCGGCCGCACCGGGGGGCCGGTCACCCTCGACCCCGTTTACCTGCCGGCCCTCGTCGGCGGCATCGTGGCCTAGCTCGCCGGGCGCTCGCGGCGTTCCGCCTTCATTGCCGGCACCGCGGGCGTGGTGGCCGTCGACATCATCAACGTGATCGAGAACTTCATCAGAGGCGTGCCGGGGGCGCTGGCCGCCATCGGCGGCGCGGGCATCTTCGACGCCACCGTGGTTTCCGGCTTCCTGGCCGTCCTGCTGGCGGAGGTCATCGGCGAGACGCGGGAGTTCATCCAGGGGGGGCCGCGGGGCGACAGGCCGGAGGGCCTCTTGCGAGGGTTGCGCGGCCGGGTGCTGATCGGCGCTGAGGGGGGTGCCGGGGATGCAGCGGAGGCGGGCCGCGCCGGGGGGGCGGCTGGGGAGGCCGGGGGCGCCGCCGCGGGCGCGGCTGGCGCGGGCGGGCCGGCGGGCCCCCTGGCGGGTGCTGGTGCGGCAGTGGCGCGGAGGGCGGCCGATGAACGCGTCTCGGGGATAGGTACCATGGCCAGCCTGGTGTTGGCTGCCGCCCTCGTGGCCGGCGGCGCGGTCCTCGGCCCGCGGCTGGGGGGCGAGGGGGACGAGGTCCTCGGCGGTGCCCTCTTCACCCTCCGCGACGAGTCGGGCCGGCTGCTCATGGCGACGGGACGGCGGATCCACGTGGGCGACGAGTGGATCGATGAGCGCAACGCCCACTACCGGGTCGTCCGCGTCGACGGCCTCCAGGCGACGGCGCGGTTGCTGGGCGTGGACGCGCCGGTTGCCGTGGGGCCGGGCCGCCCGCTCCCCGGGCAGGCGGGGGTGGCCGGCGCCGGCTTGCTCGGCGGCGCGGCCGCAGCTCGCACCAAGAGGGACATCGACATCGGCATCTACCACACCCACAACGACGAGTCTTATGTGACGAACCAGGGGACGGATTCGGTGGAAGGGCGCGGCGGGGTGCACCGGGTGGGCGACGCCTTTGCGGCCGCCCTGGCGCGCAAGGGCTTCCGGGTGACCCACGACCAGACCACCCACCTGCCCCACGACCGCGGCGCCTACCGCCGCTCCCGGCGCACGGCGATGCGGCTGATCCAGGGCGCCCGGGCCGACGTCCTCTTCGACGTGCACCGGGACGCCGGGCCGTGGACCATGTACGCCAAGAAGGTGGAAGGGAAGCCGGTGACGCAGATCCGCCTGGTGGTGGGGCGCGAGAACCCGCAGATGGGCGCCACGCTGGCCATGGCCCGCGAGCTCAAGTCCCTGGCCGACAGCATGCACCCTGGCTTGATCAAGGGCATCTTCATGGGCCAGGACACGTACAACCAGGACCTCAACCCCCGTAACCTGCTCCTGGAGGTGGGCACCGAGGAGAACTCCCTGCCCTCGGCCCAGCGCGGCATCACCCTGTTCGCCGACGTGGTAGAACGCTGGGTGACCACCAAGCTGGCAGCAGGAAATTAGTGGTAGGCGGCGAACTAGCTGACCGTCGGGCCGGAACCGTGGCAACCGCCATCGGGGCGGGAGGAGGCGGCCCGGCGGGGGATGTGGGATGAGCGAAGAGCGCTACCTGGCTGCCCTCGCGGCCCTTCCGGGGGTGGGTCCGCGGCGGTTGCGGCGGCTGCTGGCGGCCTTCGGCGACGCCAGGGCGGCCTGGGAGTCCGGCCCCGAAGCCATCGCCCGGTCGGCCGGCATCCCTGCGGGCGCGCAGGAGGCGATGCGGGCGGCCCGCCGGCGGCTGGACCCGGACAGCCTCTGGGAGGGCGTGGAGCGGGCGGGGTTCACCATCCTGGTCTACGGCCGCCCGGGTTACCCGCGGCCGTTGACCAACCTACCGGAGGCGCCCTTCGTGCTCTACTGCAGGGGCCGGTGGACGGAGGCCGACGAACGGGCGGTGGCCCTGGTGGGTTCGCGCCGCGCCGACTGCTTCGGCCTCGCGGCGGCTGAGCGCCTGGCGCGCGAGCTGGCGGCCGCCGGGGTGACGGTGGTGAGCGGGCTGGCCCGCGGCGTGGACGCCGCCGCCCACCGGGCGGCGCTGGCGGGTGGCGGGCGCACCGTCGCCGTCCTCGGTTCGGGCCTGGACGTCGTCTATCCCCCGGAACACTCGCGCCTGGCGGAACGGGTGGCGGCGCAGGGAGCGGTCCTCAGCGAGTTCCCGCCTGGCACCCCGCCCCAGCCCTGGCACTTCCCCTGGCGCAACCGCATCATCGCGGGCCTGGCGGCCGCCGTGGTCGTGGTCCAGGCGGGGGAGCGCAGCGGGGCGCTCAGCACCGCGGACTGGGCTCTGGACCAGGGCCGGGAGGTGTTCGCCTGCCCGGCCGACCTCACCAAACCCGCCGGGGCGGGAAACATCCGCCTCCTGGCCGACGGGGCCGGCCTTTGCCTCTCGGCCGCCGAAGTAATGGAACGCCTGGGCTGGCCCGTGCCCCCTGCCGAGGCGTCGCGGCGCGGGCCGCTGCGGGGGAGTGCCGGGGAAGCGTCGCCGGGAGGGGGTGATGCAAAAGGGCGGGGCGAGCTGTCCGATATACAAGAACAGGTTTACGCCCTGCTGTCGGCGGCGCCTCAGCGCCCGGACGAACTGGCGGCGCGGTCCGGCCTGCCGGTGGGGGCGGTGAGCGCGGCCCTGTTCCTGCTCGAGA
>JBBITQ010000079.1:0-6049 GCA_037440685.1 Clostridiales bacterium | reverse complement strand
CCTGAACAGTTACGGGCGTTACCCGGTCGAGGTCTACCCGGGCGTCCTGCGGCTGCTTCTGACGTGGGTGCTGCCCCTGGCGTTCGCCGGCTTCTACCCGGCGGCCTACCTCCTCCGGCACGGCGCGTGGCGCGCCTATGCGCTCCTCACGCCCTTCGTGGGCGCGACCGTATTCGCCCTGGGCCTCCTCTGCTGGCGCGCCGGCATCACCCGCTACCGCGGCGCCGGCTCGTGAGCTGTGGGATAATCTTTGGGGAAAAGGGGGGATGCGGCTGGGCATCACCGGTGACATCGCTGTCATCCTCGTGGCTGCGCTGCTGGGAGGGATGATCGCACGCCGTTTAGGGGCACCCCTGCTCCTGGGGTATATCCTGGCCGGCATTGTCGTTGGTCCCCATACCCCTGGTCCCACGGTGGTCAGGAGGGAGGACATCGAGCTGCTTGCCGACATCGGCGTCGCCCTCCTTCTCTTTACCATTGGGCTGGACGTTCCGCTCCAGCAGCTCAAGCCGGTGCAGAGGATCGCTCTCCTGGGGACGCCGCTGCAAATCCTGTTGACCATGGCTCTGGGATACGGCGTCGGCCGGCTCCTCGGCTGGGGCTGGGTCGAGGCCGTCTGGGTGGGGGCGTTGCTGTCCCTGTCCAGCACGATGGTGGTCCTGAAGACGCTGATGGAACAGGGGTTCGCCGATACGCTGGCCGGCCGGGTCATGCTCGGGATGCTCATCGCCCAAGACCTTGCCGGAGTTCCCCTGCTGATCCTCCTGCCTGCCTTGCACGACGTCGGTGAGGGTTTGACACTGCTGGGTGTGGCGGCCCTGCGGGCGGTGCTCATCGTGGCGGCCATCGTCCTTTTCGGCACCTACGTGTTCCCCCGGCTCATGGCGCGCATCGCCGGATGGAACTCGCGCGAGCTCTTCTTGATCTCTGTGGTGGCGGCGGGGCTCGGCATCGGTTACGCCACCTACCTCTTCGGGTTGCCTTTCGCCTTCGGGGCTTTTCTCGCCGGCCTGGTGCTCAGCGAGTCGGATTACAGCCATCAGGCGCTGCATGACATCACACCCCTTCGCGACGTCTTCGGCATGCTCTTCTTTGTGTCCGTGGGAATGCTCATCGACCCGGTTTTCCTCCTGGAACGCGCGGGCACCATTGCCGCGGTGGTCGTCATCACTCTCGTAGGGAAGGCGATAGTCCTGGGCAGCGTCACCCGGGCGTTCGGTTACCGCGACATCGCTCCGCTAGCCGTAGCCTTTGGACTGTTCCAGGTCGGGGAATTCTCTTTCGTTCTCGCCCGGGAGGGTGTCCGCACGGGCAGCATCGCGCCAGACGTTTACGCCGTCGTGCTTACCACGGCGGTCATCACCATGGTGCTGACACCCTTTGTGATCCGCCTTGCTACGCCGGTTCACCGATGGTGGAGGAGTAGGTTTCCCGCACCCCCCATGAACCTTGAGAACGCCCCGGAGGACGGCTGGCGCGATCACGTCGTCATCGTGGGTTACGGGCGCATCGGCCGTCTCATCGCCCAGGTGCTGCATCAACTGGGACAGCCGTTCGCGGTGGTGGACATCGACCAGGCGGCTGTGCACAACGCCCGGGCGGCGGGCTTTAGAGCGGTGTACGGCGACGCCGCGGCCGAGGCTGTGCTTGGGGCTGCCGGGGTCCAGATGGCCCGCCTCGTCATAGTCACGGTTCCTGATACCGTCACGCTGCGGCTCGTTGTGCCCTTGATCCGGCGGCTCAACCCCGCCGCCCACGTCGTCGTCCGGGCCGCGAGCGCGGAGCATCTTCACGAACTGGGTCGGCTGGGCGTGTACGAAGCGGTGCAACCGGAACTGGAGGCGGGTCTGGAACTGCTGCGGCAGGCCCTTCTCCATCTCGGCTTTGGGGCAGGCGACATCCAACGGTTCGTGGAACGAGTGCACCGTGAGTATTACGCCCCGCTGGTGAAGGAGACCGCCGACGGCCGGTTGCTGGCGCAACTGCGCCGCACGGCCAGGGAGATTGAGATCGAGTGGTTCCGGCTGACCGCGGACAGCCCCTTGGTCGGCCGGGCCATCGGGGACGTGCGGGTGCGCGAGACCACGGGCGCGTCAGTGGTGGCCGTCATCCGGGGGGAGCGCGTCGTCGCCAATCCCGGCCCCGACCTCGTCTTCGCCAGCGGTGACACCGTCGGCGTCATCGGAACGTCCTCCCAGCGAGCCGCATTCCGCACCCTGTCGGGTGGCATGAGCGGGGATGAGCCTGGGTAGGTCGGCCGTGGCGTCCTCGTAGCTGTGCTATAATGTTGCGCGGCTCTCCGCTGACGCGGGCCTACCCGCGGCGCGGGCGGCGGGGAACCGAGGGGGAGCGCCGTTGAGCATCAGCCGTGACGAGGTAAGGCATGTGGCCGAACTGGCCCGGATGGCCGTAGACGACTACGAGCTGGACGGCTTCGCCGCCCAACTGAGCCGCATCCTGGAGGCGATGGAGAAGCTGCGGACGCTGGACACGGAGGGTGTGGAGCCCACCGCCCACGTCCTGCCCCTCCGCAACGTCTGGAGGGAGGACGAGGTGCGGCCGGGCCTGAGCCTCGAGGAGGCGCTGGCCAACGCCCCCGAACGGGAGGGGAACTGCTTCAAGGTGCCCAAGGTGGTTGACGCGGGAGGGGACGGCCGGTGAACCTCTGCGATCGCCCGGCCCACGAACTGCACAAGCTCATCGCCAGCGGCCAGGTGAGCGCGGTGGAGGTCGCCGAGGCGCACCTGGAGCGGGTGGAGGCGGTGGAGCCCCAGGTGCGGGCCTTCGTCACCACCACGCCGGAGCGGCTCCTGGCGGAGGCGCGCGCCGTCGACGCGGCGCGCCAGGCCGGGGAACCCCTGCCGCCGCTGGCGGGGATCCCCATGGCCGTCAAGGACAACATCGTCACCCGGGGCATCCTGACCACCTGCTCGTCCCGGATGCTCGCCGACTTCGTCCCGCCGTACAACGCGACGGTGATGGACAGGCTGGAAGAGGCGCGGGCCTGTCTCGTGGGGAAGGCCAACATGGACGAGTTCGCCATGGGGTCGTCCTGCGAGAACTCGGCCTTCTTCCCGACCCGCAACCCTTGGGACCTGAATCGGGTGCCCGGCGGCTCCAGCGGCGGGTCGGCGGCGGCGGTGGCTGCCGGGGAGGCGGTGTTCGCGCTGGGCTCCGACACCGGGGGGAGCATCCGCCAGCCGGCCGCGTTCTGTGGGATCGTCGGCCTCAAGCCGACGTACGGAAGGGTGTCGCGCTACGGGCTCGTGGCCTTCGCCTCGTCCCTAGACCAGATCGGCCCCCTGACGCGCGACGTCACCGATTGCGCCCTGGTGCTGAACGCCATCGCGGGTCCCGACCCCCGCGACGCCACGGCGGCGCCCGAGCCGGCGCCGGACTTCACCGAGCACCTGGTCCCGGACGTGCGCGGCCTGCGCATCGGGGTGCCGCGCGAGTACTTCGCGGAAGGCATAGACCCGGAGGTGCGCGGGGCGGTGGTGGCGGCCATCGACCTGTTCTCGGACCTGGGGGCTCACGTCGATGAGTGCTCCTTGCCCCACACGGAGTACGCCCTGGCGACGTACTACCTCATCGCGCCGGCGGAGGCGTCCTCCAACCTGGCGCGCTACGATGGCGTGCGCTACGGGTACCGGGCGGCGGTGGGCGGGGATTTCGTCGCCATGTACAAGAAGACGCGCCAGGCGGGGTTCGGGGCCGAGGTGAGGCGGCGCATCATGCTTGGGACCTACGCGCTGAGCGCCGGCTACTACGATGCCTATTACCTCAAGGCGCTCAAGGTGCGCACCCTCATCCGCCAGGACTTCGCCCGGGCATTCGAGCGGTTCGACGTCCTGGTCACGCCCACCTCCCCGACGGTGGCCTTCCGGCTGGGCGAGAAGGCGGCCGATCCCCTCGCCATGTACATGTCCGATGTCTGCACGATCCCGGCCAACCTGGCGGGGCTGCCGGCCCTCTCTCTGACCTGCGGCTTTAGCGAGGGGCTGCCGGTGGGCCTCCAGCTCATGGCGCGGCCTTTCGACGAGGGCACGCTGCTCAGGGCGGCCTACGCCTTCGAGCAGCACACGGATTGGCACCGGCGGCGGCCGCCGCTGGTGCTGGCGCAGCGGAGAGCGGAGTAGGCCGGTGCGGGGGTGATGGCGCTGTCGGCGCAGGTTGTGGAGTACGAGGTCGTCATCGGTCTGGAGGTGCACGTGGAGCTCGCCACGCGGAGCAAGATGTTCTGCTCCTGCTCCGCCCGCTTCGGCGCGGAGCCGAACACGCAGGTGTGCCCGGTGTGCCTGGGGCTGCCTGGGGTGCTGCCCGTGCCAAACCGCCGGGCTGTCGAGTACGCCATCCGCGCCGCCCTGGCGCTGAACTGCACCATCGCGGGCTTCAACAAGTTCGACCGCAAGAACTACCACTACCCCGACCTGCCCAAGGCCTACCAGATATCCCAGTACGACCAGCCCCTCGCCCGCGGCGGCCACGTCGTCATCCATGTCGACGGGCGGGAGCGGCGGATCGGTATCCGGCGCTTGCACATGGAGGAGGACACGGGGAAGCTGTTGCACGAGGGCGTGGTGGGCGGCTCCCTGGTGGACTTCAACCGCGCCGGCGTGCCCCTCATCGAGATCGTCTCCGAGCCCGACATCCGCTCGCCCGAGGAGGCGCGCCTGTACTTGCAGAAGCTGCGCACCATCATGCTGTACAGCGGGGTCTCCGACGTCAAGATGGAGGAAGGCTCGCTGCGCTGCGACGCCAACATCTCCCTGCGCCCTGCGGGTTCCCGGGAATACGGCACTCTGGTGGAGATAAAGAACATGAACTCCTTCCGCTCGGTGCAGCGCGCCTTGGAGTACGAGGTTTCGCGCCAGACGGCGCTGCTGCGCGCCGGGGAGAGGATCGTGCGCGAGACGCGCCACTGGGACGAGGGGCGGGGCGTCACCTTCTCCTCGCGCAGCAAAGAGGAGGCCCACGACTACCGCTACTTCCCCGAGCCCGACCTCGTGCCGCTGGAGATAAGCGCGGCGTGGGTGGAGGAGATCCGGGCCAGCCTGCCGGAGCTCCCGGATGCCCGCTTCCGGCGTTACACCGAGGAGTTCGGACTGCCCGCCTACGACGCCGGGGTGCTGGTGGAGGACCTGGCGCTGGCGGAGTTCTTCGACGGCGCCGTGGCCGCCGGCGCCAGCCCCAAGGCGGCCAGCAACTGGGTGATGACCGAGCTGCAGGGGTTCCTCAACGCGGAGGGCAAGGCCCTGGCCGAACTGCCCCTCACGCCGCGGCACCTGGCGGGGATGCTGGAGATCATCGACCGCGGCACCATCAGCGGCAAGATCGCCAAGGAGGTCTTCGCCGAGATGTGCCGGACGGGGAAGGCGCCCGAGCAGGTGGTGGAGGAGAAGGGCCTCGTCCAGATCACCGACGAGGCGGCCTTGCGCGAGGTGGCCCTTCGGGTGCTCGCCGAAAACCCCGGGCCGGTCGCCGACTACAAGGGGGGGAAGCAGGCCGCCATCGGCTTCCTGGTGGGCCAGCTCATGAAGGCGACCCGCGGCAAGGCGAACCCCCAGCTTGCGAACCGGCTCCTGCGCGAGTTGCTGGATCAGGGCTGACCGCTCGTCCAGCGGCCGGTGAACCAGAGCCCCCGGCTGCTGTCCCACGAACCCCTTTTGCCGTCCGTGGGTGCCGGTTTGATCCATCTCACCGGTCCCTGCTCACGAGGGAATGCAGATCGTCCAGGGCGGGGATGGGTGATCGGTGCGAGCCGTTCCGCCGTGCCCTGCGGGTCCTCCGCCCGCCCCGGGGTGGGGAGGGCCGGGGTGCGCCGGGGTGAGCGCTGGTGCAACAGCTCGGCGCCATGGCGGAGCGGTTCGGGAGCGAGGGGAGCGGGCAGGGGGAAGGTGTCGGCCACCACTTCTACCATATGTACAGCGTTCGTTGTCTCCGACAAGGGTGCCGGTTCGGAAGCGACGGTCTGCAAGATGACGACCACCTCGGAAGGGCCGGCTTCCACCCGTACCGGCGGATTGCCGGGTGCCGGTGGCGGCGTCTC
>JBBITQ010000078.1:2896-6056 GCA_037440685.1 Clostridiales bacterium | reverse complement strand
CTGGCGGCGGTGGGGGTGACCCGCTACAACCACAACCTGGAGACGGCGCGGTCGTTCTTCCCCCGCATCGTCACCACCCATACCTACGAAGAGCGGGTGGCCACCGTGCGCGCGGTGAAGGAGGCCGGGATGGAGGTTTGCTGCGGCGGGATCATCGGCATGGGCGAGACGCGAGAGCAGCGCGTGGAGCTGGCCTTCGCCCTCGCCGAGCTGGACGTGGACTCGGTGCCCATCAACATCCTCAACCCCAGGCCTGGCACACCCCTGGAGGGGACGCCGCGCCTGGAACCGCTAGAGATCCTCAAGACGTTCGCCATGTTCCGCTTCGTCCTGCCGCGCAAGCTCATCCGCTACGCGGGGGGACGCGAGGTCAACCTGGGGCCGCTCCAGCCCCTGGGCCTCCTGGCGGGGCTAAACGGCATGCTGGTGGGCGGCTACCTCACCACCCCCGGCCAGGACGTGGAGGAAGACCTCAAGATGATCTCCGGCCTCGGGCTCTCCTTGGCCTGAGCACGCAGGCGCAGGGTCACTCCCCGACCAGGTTCGCGTAGCGGGCAAGGGCCGCGCGGAGGCTGAAGACGGCGTTCGCCATGGCCGCCCGCGCCCCGCTTAGCCGCACCTGGGCGTCGAGCACCTCGGCGTTCGTCCCCACTCCCGACCGGTAACGGAGGTTCGCCAGCCGGAGCCCATCCTCCGTCAGGGCCACCGCCTTCTTCTGCTGCTCGATGCGCGCCCGCGCCTCTTCGATGTCCAGCAGGGCCTTCCGCACCTCCAACTCCACCGCCGTCCGCTCCTTGTCCAGCGCGATGCGCGCCTGGCGCAGCCCGGACTCGGCCTGGCGGTAGGCGTAGACGTTGGGCGTGTAGTAGCGGGCCGTCAAGTCGAAGGCCAGCCGCGCCACGGCCAGGTCCTCCTCGGCCTTGAGGACGGCGGGACTCCGCGCGAGGGCCGCCTGGACCGCTTTCGCGATGGACTCGGGATCGGCGGCCGGCAAGTGGCGCAGATCCGCCTCCTGGAGGGGGGTCGTCAGCTCGACGGCCTCCGTGAGCGGCAGCCCCAAGGCCCGGTTCAGCTCCATGGCCGCCACATCGCGCGCCTTCCGCGCCGCGGCCAGTTCGGCATGGGCCCCCGCCAGTTGCGCCTCGGCCGCCAGGACGTCGGTGCGCGCCCGCGTGCCCACCTCGAAGGCCAGCCGCGCCTGCTGCACCTGTTCCTCGGCCAGGGAAACCGCCTGCTCCCGGACCCGGACCATCTCCCGGGCGAGCTGCGCCGCGAAGTAGGCCTGCTCCACGCCCAGCCGCACGCCGTCCTGGGCCGCCGTGACGCCCCTCTCCGCCAGGCGGACGCCGGACTCGGCCTGGCGCGGGTAGAGATCCTTCACCTTGGCCAGGTCCAGGCTGATGACGGCTTCCGCGGGCAGGTCGTCAGCGGCGCTGCGCGCCTGTTCCGCGGCCACCTGGGCCCTCTCCAACGCCTCGCGCGCCAGGGCCACGTCGGGGTTGTTCTTGAGGGCCAGCGCCACCGCCTCTTCTAGGGACAGGCGACGAGGCCCCTCGGCCCGCTCCGGGGCGGCCCCGCCGGTGCCCCCCGCCAGCAACAGCAATACCAACAACAACGATGTCACGCGGCCCCTCACGACCCGCCCACCTCCACCACCGGCTGCCCATCGGCCAGAGACGCGCCCCCCGCGGCCACCACCCGGTCACCAGCCTTGATGCCGCTCAGGATCTCCACCTGTCCGCCCGAGACCCGGCCCGGGCTGACCACCTGCCGCACCGCCCGACCTTCGCGCACGACATAGACGAAGGCCTGGCCCCCCTGCCGGACCACCGCCGCCTCCGGCACCAAGACGGCCGCGGGGGCAACCACCCGCAGGGTCGCCCGGGCCGACATCCCGCCCTTCAGCAGCCCGTCGCGGTTGTCGATCGCGATCCGCACGGGGAAGTGGCCGCCGGCCCCGGACGCCACTGGGGCAACCGCCTCCACCCGCCCCTTGAAGGTCCACCCCGGGAGGGCATCCACCGTTACCACCGCTTCCTGCCCCCCGGTCACACCGTTAACGACGGCCTCCTCGACGGTGCCGCTCAAGGTGACCCGCTCGATCTGCACCAGGGTTATGGCCGGGACCGACGGGGATGCCATCTCCCCGGCCTGGATCCGCCGTGCCGCCACTACGCCGTCGACGGGGGCGGTCACCGTGGCGCTAGCCAACTGGTTCCGCGCCAGTTGCAGTGCCGCCTCGGCCTGGGCCACGCCGCTAGCCCTCGCCGACTCGAACTGGGTGCGGGCCAGATCGAACTGGGCCTTCGCCTGCTCGTACATCTGGGCCGAGACGGCGCCCTCATGGAACAGGCTCTCCATCCGCTCGAAGTTGGCGCGGGCCGTGTCCAGATTCACCTTGGCCTGATCCACGGCGTCCCGCGCCCGGGCCAGGGCCGCCTGGGCCTGTCTCACCTGGGCCTCCAGGTCGGTGGTGTCCAGCCGTAACAGCACCTGTCCGGCCTTGACCGGCTCACCCTCCTCGACCAGCACGGCCGCCACCCGTCCCGGGATCTTCGGCGCCACGTTGACAGTCGCCGCCGGGGCGAGGGCGCCCGTAACGACGACCTCCGCCGCCCCGGAAGACTTTGTCGCCACGGCTACCGCGACGGGGGTCGCTCCCCCGCCCAGGGCCGCTTGGGCACCGCAGCCGGCCGCCGCCAGGGCGGCCAGGAGCACAAGGCTTCCCGACACTGAGGCGCTGAACGCGCTGAAACGCCGTCTCACCGCGCGGCCACCCCCTCCGAGCCGACATGGATGGTCACGGTGGCGTTCAAGCCTGGCAGCAGCCGGACCCCCGGCACGGGCATCACGTCGATCTTCACCGGGATGCGCTGGGTCACCTTGGTGAAGTTTCCCGAAACGTTCTGGGCGGGGAGGAGCGCGAAAGTGGAGGTGGTCGCCAGCCCGACGGACCGCACCCGTCCCCGCAGCACCACGCCCGGGTAGGCGTCCACCCGGACGTCCACCCGCTGGCCGGGCCGGACGCGCCTGATGCGCGTCTCCTCGATGTTCGCCGTGATGTAGACCTGGCCGGGGTCGACCAGATAGGCCAGCGCCTGTCCCGGCGCCACCGTCGCCCCCGGCACGGCCGTGGAGCGGATCACCACGCCGGCGGCGG
>JBBITQ010000078.1:0-2873 GCA_037440685.1 Clostridiales bacterium | reverse complement strand
CCGGACGTTGGCCCGATCGGCCGCCACCGCAAGGGGATCTTTGCCCAGGGACGTGCCCGGCATGGCACCGGGCAGACCGCCCCCCGCAGACGCGCCGGCCCCGACGCCCGGATCGACTGTCCCGATCACCTGGCCGACCTCCACCCGGTCCCCCTCCGCCACGTGCCACGCCGTCAGTTTGCCAGCCGCCTGGGGAGTGACCACCACGAGGTCAGCCGCCACCCGCGCATCTTCAGTGGTCACGTAATGGGCGCCCTGGTAATGGTAGTAGTAGGCGATGCCGGCGCCGCCCACGATGGCCAGTGCCAGCACCACCCCGATCACCTTCTTCCTCTTCCCGTTGGGCCCGACCGTCTCGCCGGCCGCGGCCGGCACCGCTCCCGGTCCGGCTTTCCCGTGAATCTCCACCAGACTCCCCCTCCCGTCGCTCAAGCCGCCAGTCACCACCGTGAAGCCGTCTGCCGATCTCCGCGCTCAATCCCCCATGGCCACCAGGGGACCGCCCCGCCCGCCGCCGGCCGCCCGGCTGAGGAGAAGGGCGGGCACCAGGCCGGCGATGCTCAGGATGGCGAGGACGAGGAACAGGTCATCCATGGCCGCCACCAAGCTCTGTTCGCCGACCTCCCCGGCCAGGAGGGCCGTCACACCCCCCGGCGCACCCTGCCAGAGGACCCCCACCCGATCAGCGGTCACCGCCTCCGCCAGCCGCGCGCCGTGGAAGGCCGTGCGCTGCTGCAGGAGGGAACCGAGGACGGCGATGCCGAAGGATCCGGCGACGCGCTGGATGATGTTGTGCACCGCCGAGGCCCGGCTCACCAGGTGAGCCGGGATGACCGCCATGGCAGCCGTGGTCGCCGGCATCATGGCCAGCCCCATGCCCAGCCCCCGGATGACGAGCCAGGAGCGGATCAGCTCCTCAGGCGTGGCCGGCGTCATGCCGTGGAAGAGGTAGGAACTCCAGGCCAAGAGGACGATGCCGGCTGTGACCGGCACCCGCGGGCCCAGGCGATCGAAGAGCCTGCCGGCGATGGGCATCATCAGGCCCGTCATCAGGGCGCTGGGCAGCATCAAGAGGCCCGTCTCCATGGCTCCCATGCCCCGGGCCGTCTGCAGGAACAGGGGGACGAAGAACACCCCGGCGAACAGGCCCACCGTGATGATCACCACCAGCACGTTGCCCACGGTGAAGAGGGCGTGGCGGAAGACGCGCAGGTCCAGGAGGGGCTCCGGCTGGGTCAGTTCCACGTAGATGAACAGTCCCAGCAAGACGGCGCTAGCGTAGAAGAGGAGCACGATCGGCTCGGAGCGCCATCCCCAGGATGCCCCCTCGCTCAAGGCCAGGAGCAAGGCGAAGAGGCCGCCGGCGGCGGTGACGAAGCCCCAGGCATCGAAACGGCCCGGCCGCCGGTCCTTGAATTCGGGGAGCAGGAGCGAGGCCAGGGCCAGCCCCCCCACGCCGATGGGCAGGTTGATGGTGAAGATGAGGCGCCAGTTCTGGTATTCCACCAGGTAGCCGCCCAGGGTGGGACCGATGGCCGGCGCCAGGAGGAGGGCCAGACCCCAGACGCCCATGGCGGAGCCGATGCGGTCCCGCGGGACCATGCGGTAGACCATGGCCATCGTGGTGGGCATGATCAGGCCGCCTCCCAGGGCCTGGACGACGCGGGCGGCGATCATGGAGGGCAGGTTCCAGGCCAGGCCGCAGAGCAGGGAGCCCGCGGTGAAGACGGCGAGGCTCAGCGTGTAGAGGCGCTTATAGCCCACGCGGTCCCCCAGCCAGCCGCTGGCGGGCACCACCATGCCCAGGGCGAGCATGTAGGCGGTGGCCACCCACTCGATCCTGGCCATATCCACGCCGAGGGCGTTCATCATCGCCGGCGTGGCCACGTTGACGATGCTCGTGTCCAGGATGGCCATGAAGGCCCCGATGAGCACGGCCAGCATCGGTCCGAGCCAACCCACGCCTAGCCCTCCCCTCCCGGCGCCGCCGCTCCGCCGGCATCCCGCGCCGCCAGCCGCTCCCGCAGGACGGTCACCAGCGCGGCCAGGTCCTCCGCCAGGCGGGACGCCCGCTCCGGCGGCAACCCGGAGAGGATGTCGGCCAGTTCCGCATCCACCCGCTGGCGCAGGCGCTGGGCGACCACCGCCCACCTCTCCGTGGGCCGCACGCGCACGCTGCGCCGGTCGGCCCGGTCGTGCACGCGCTGCACGTAACCCAGCCGCTCCAGCCGGTCGATGACCGCCGTCATGGTGGAGAAGGGCAGGCCGATCTCGCGCCCCAGATCGGTGATCCGCGCGCCTGCCCCGGCGCCCGCCGGACCCTCGCCCTCGCAACTCAAGGCCTTCAGGACCATGACGTCGGAGAAGGCGATCTCCTCCGCCCGCAACACGGGCGCGAGATAGCGGTAGAACAACCGGTGCGCTTGCATCAGCAACGCGATCAGCGAGTCCTGCGCCCCGTCCGTCACCCTTCCCACGTCCTGTAAAATTACTTCGACCGGAAATATTCTAGGATTGAAATAACTGCCCCGTCAACGCACAGCACACGGAACCTAATCTTTAGCAAGAAGCCGGAGTGCGGAATGCTCTACCAGGTGGTCGAGGGTCTTCAGCGTAAACACTTTCCCCTGCGTAGCAAGGAGGAGCTTCTTCATATCCTCGCGGCGCACGCCAAATCCGCGGCCGGCGATGCAGGCTATGACCTCGAACCGGCGCTGGCCCGGGGGTTGTCCCACCATGCTCAGGCTGGCCAGGTGCTGCACCCGCGTGACTTTGTCCCGCGCCGTCCCATCATCCTCCGTCACTTTGGCTTCGATGACCCGAGAATGCTGCGAAGAACTATGAGCGCGAGCGGTGTCCTCGTGACCACCGCG
>JBBITQ010000077.1:1884-6121 GCA_037440685.1 Clostridiales bacterium | reverse complement strand
CTTCGAACGCTTTTATCGGGTGGACAAGGCGCGTTCCCGCGAATTTGGCGGCACGGGGCTCGGGCTTAGCATCGCCAAGGAGATCGTGGAGTCGCATGGCGGCAGGATCGGTATCGAGAGCACGCTCGGGCGGGGTACGGAGGTGTGGTTTTGGTTGCCAACCCTGACCGAGGGAGCGAATGAGGATGGCCATGGCCGAGAACGCGCGGCGGGAAGCGCTTAAGTCCGCCCTTCTGGCGGTCCTGGTGGGGTTGAGCCTGGTGCTCGTCGCCCTGATCTGGGCGGAGGCGCCGGGCTCTGGTCAGCCCCGGCGTCCGCAGCCATACGTGGCCGATGGTGCGAGTGCCAAAGCCGAACCGGCGGAGCTCTTCGCGCCGTGGCGCCTGGTGATCCGCGTTGAGGGGAAACCCTTCCTCCTGAGCCGCGCGTCCGGGCTGGCATATCGCTTGGTATGGCAAGCGGCCGTCGCCGAACTCGAGCCCGTGGCCATGCGCGTGCTGGAGGGGCCGGTGATGGTGACGCCGCGCCAGGCGTCCGACCTCGCGCACGGCGCCACGGGATTGGAGGTCAAGCTGCCGGGGACGCTCCCCTTCGGGGACTGGCTGGCCTTATGGGGGCAGCGGGAACGAACCGGGGCGGGCCGAGAGGGCTTTCCCGGGGCTGTGCTCGCGGAGGCGGTCGACCGCCTGGTCATGATACCGGATCAGGGACGGCTCACGGTGCTCCTCGGGGGTAAGGACGTGTGGCGTCGCCTGACGCTCCAGGGTGGCGGAAGGCTCGCCCGCGCCTTGTCCGCCGCGGACACCGGGGTGGCGGCCCGGGAGTTGCGGAGCGGGGAACAGGGGCTAAGAGTGCTTCCGGGGGTCTTCGTCCCGGCGTCGCCAGGAGAGTTCGGGGACCTGGGCGTCGTGCCGGCCCGCGGCGAGGATCTGATCCGTCATCGGTTGGCAGCCGCGCTGTTCCCCAATGCGGCGGTGGTCCGCCAGGTGGAGGGGCGGCAGGGGCAGATCCTCCTCACCGATGGCGAGAGGAGCCTCTTGGTCTCCCGTGATGGCTCCCTGGCCTACACTTGGCCCGGCACGCCGCGTTCCCGCCGGGTGCGTGTGCCAGCAGAACTGGCCGCCGCGGCGGTGGACTTCATCGGCTCCGCGGGCGGATGGCCCGGCGGCTCTGGGTTGCTGCACGTGGAACAGGTCACAGAAGGGGGAACTTGGCTTCTCTCGCTGGAATTCACGTCTGCAGTGGGCGGGCTTCCCGTTCTGAATCTCCCCCAGGCAGGGCTCCCGGTGCTGAATGTTCCCGCCTCTCCAGGGGTTGCCGAGAGGGCTCCGGGCATTTCGGGCGCCCTGAAAGTCTTGCTTACTCAGGCAGGGAGCGTGCGCTCATATGGTAGGACGGTGCGGGTGGCCAACGGCAGGCCTCAGGTGTCAGGATCGGTGTTGTCTCCAGAAGCGGCTCTGGCCAGTTTGAGGCGGTTCGCGGCCGTCGGCGCCCGGGACGGGGGCTTGTCCGTGCGCGACATGTACCTGGGCTATTGCGCGGTGCCCTCCGGTGAGGGACGGTTTCAGTTGCGGCCTGTGTGGGTGGTTGAACTGACCGGTGGCAGCACCGGGCTGGTACGCAGGGCAGTGGACGCAACGCCGGACGCGGGCGGCCGCGTCTACGGGGACGGCGACATCCAGGCCTCGGAACGGGGGGGTGAGGCGAGTGGACTGGGGCCGCGCCAAGGCGATGCTGCTGGTGGCATTCCTGGTGTTGGACATATACCTGGGCTATGAGTACTGGCTACAGCACGAGCAGCGTATCTCCTGGGGGCGCTGGCGCGGTGCCGCCGAGCCGGTGAAGGTGCGCGAAGGCCTGGCCAAGGCGGGAGTCGTGCTCCTCGGTTCGCTTCCTGCCGCGCCGCCGCCGATGCGGCGGGTGTGGCTGCGCGTGGCCTCGCCGGACCCGCGCGAGGTGGCGCAGACCTTTTTCGGCAGCTCACGGGACCTGCAGGTGAGCGCATGGACCGGAACCGAGTCGCGTTCCACGGGCCAGACTTTTCGTCGTGGCGCGGAGCGCCTGACGGTCTTGTCCGATGGCTTGGTGCTCTATGAACGGCGGGATGTGGCGGGCGGTTCGGTAGGCCAGAGCATGGACGCTGGTGCCGCTCAGGCCGAGGCGGAGAGGTTCCTCGCCAGCCACGGAGGGTTGCCCGGCGATGCCGCCCTGGACTTCGTGCTGCCCCTCGGTGGCAGTGGCCGACCCGCCTTTCAGGTGATATACATCCAGAAATACCGTAACTGGCCTCTGTTTGACGGTTACATCGCGATGGAGGTCGTGGCCGGCGGGGTGCGCGCCATGCAGAGGGTATGGCTTGATCCCGTCGGGGTGGCTGGACCGCGGCAGCCGGTCATCTCCCCCGAGCGGGCTCTAGAGAAACTCGCGGCTGAGTTGGACTGGGGCGAGCGGGGAAAGGTGCTGGTGGAACGCGTCGACCTGGGGTACTACGGCGGTCTCAGAGAGCCGGCCGCCCAGTGGGAGGCGGTGCCGGCATGGAGGATCATGACCCGGGGTGGGGAGCAGTTTTACATAAACGGATACACGGGCGAGTTGGAGAAAGCCGGATAAAGGAATTGATGGGGAATCGGCGAACTCTTGACGGGCTGTCCCGTCCGCAGCCATGGCGGAGCAGGCCGCTTTGAGCGAGACGGTGGTTGGAGGGAGCACGACGGCGTGGGAAGGCTGTTGATCCGGGGTGGGAAGCCCCTACACGGCAGAATACGGGTGGCGGGGCGGAAGAACGCTGCCGTGGCGGTGATCCCTGCCGCTCTCCTGGGGGAAGGCGAGAGCCTTTTGGAGAACATACCCGATATAGGTGACGTCCGGACCTATATCGACATACTCAGGGACTTGGGGGTCAGCGTAGAGCGCGTCAGGTCCCACGCGCTGCGCATCCGCGCCAATGGCCTGGTGTCGCCCGCCCCTTCCTACGAGTTGTCCAAGCGGATGCGAGCCTCATATTACTTGATGGGAGTGCTCCTCGCCCGCTACGGGGAGGCGGAGGTGCCCCTGCCCGGCGGGTGTGACATCGGCCAGCGGCCCATCGACCAGCATCTCAAGGGCTTCCGCGCCCTGGGAGCGGAGGTCGCGATCGAACACGGGGTGGTGAAGCTCCGGGCGCGGCGTTTGCAAGGTACGCGGATCTATCTCGACACGGTGAGCGTCGGGGCGACGATCAACATCATGCTGGCCGCGAGCATGGCAGAGGGCGTGACTGTGATCGAGAATGCGGCCAAGGAGTCGCACATCGTCGACGTGGCCAACTACTTGAACGCCATGGGTGGGCATGTGGTCGGGGCTGGAACGGACGTGATCAAGATCAAGGGAGTGAGCCGTCTCACCGGCGCAGAACACGCCATAATCCCCGACGAGATCGAAACCGCCACGTATATGATGGCTGCGGCCGGCACCTACGGGGACGTCATCCTGGATAACGTGATCCCCAAACACCTGGAACCGATTTCGGCCAAGCTCAGGGAAGCAGGGGTGGAGATCGCGGAGAATGGGGAATGGATCCGGGTGCGCAACGACCGCCGGCTGCAGGCGGTCAACGTGAAGACACTGCCCTACCCCGGCTTCCCCACCGACGCCCAGCAGCCGATGACGGTGCTGCTCTCTGTGGCCCAGGGGACGAGCGTCGTCACCGAGACGATTTGGGATGGCAGGTTCAAGCATGTAGACGAACTCAAACGCATGGGCACCAATATCCGTGTAGAGGGCCGCACCGCGATCATCGACGGGGTCGAGAAGCTCTCGGGGGCGCCGGTGCACGCTACCGACCTGCGGGCGGGCGCCGCCCTGGTCCTCGCCGGGCTCATCGCGGAGGGCGAGACGGAGGTTTCCGGCGTCGATCAGATCGACCGCGGCTATGAGAAGATAGAGGAAAAACTCGCCGCCCTGGGTGCGGACATCCGCCGCGTGGGGTGAGGAGGATGGAACAGGAGCGACGGGGGTATTCACTCTTCTGGTACAGCCTGGTGAGCGCCCTGATCGGTGGCCTGGTCGCCCTGGCGTTGGTGCCCTATGTGAACCGGGTCGCCGTTCCGTCCGAGCCCGGCCCCGCACGGGTGCGCGTCGAGCCGTCTCCTGCCCCCGCGGCGAGCCGGGATCCGGCTGTGGCCGTCGCTGAGACGCTGGCGCCTGCCGTAGTTGCGGTCGCCAGCGAGGAGATCCTGCGGGACTTCTTCACGGGGCG